>JBEKYH010000121.1:0-11557 GCA_049511115.1 Tepidisphaeraceae bacterium
CTGAAATCGCTGTGGTTGTGAAAATAGAAGCCCATGCCTCCGACGATAAATGCCAGCAGAAAAAGCGGAATCATGATGATGCGGGCGGCCTCGGCTGCCGGCATTGGCTTACTGAAGTAAAAGCCCTGAACCTTGTCGCAATCCATTGCCTGAAGCATCGCAAGCTGCTCACGTGTTTCAATTCCTTCGGCCACAAGCGTCCAACCAAGATTGTGGGCCATTGTGATGATGGCCTGAATAACGGTCGCGCACTCACGCCGCCGGCCGATGTCCTGAACCAGGCTGCGATCGATCTTGATTCCGTTGGGAGGCGGCCGGTGCAGAAAATTCAGCGACGAATAGCCCATGCCGAAATCGTCCAGTTCCAACTGGATGCCGAGAGCCTGCAAATCGTTGAGGACGCCGATGACCGAATCCGTGTTCTGAATCATCATGCTCTCGGTGATTTCAAGACTCACACATTGCGGATCGATACCAGTCTCGTCGAGGATTTTCTTGACGCGCCCGACGAAATCCGGAACGGCCAACTGCGGGGCAGAGAGGTTGATGCTCATCCGCAGGTTCTCAAACGATGGGAATTGTCGTTGCCACCGCTTGAGTTGTCGGCAGGCCTCCGTCATCACCCAGAATCCGATGGGGACGATCAGCCCGGTTTCTTCGCAGCGGGGAATGAAGTCATCGGGGGCGACAAGTCCCAATCGTGGACTGTTCCATCGGACCAGAGCTTCAAATCCCTCCAGCGCTCCGCTGGTGAGCGAGATGATGGGCTGATAGTGAAGCACAAACTGCTTGCGTTCAACCGCCTGGCGCAATTCGAGTTCAAGTCTGGCGGTGACCTGGTTCAGGACGGTCGCGGGCGACAATTCTTCGTCCACTTGATCTCCGAACCCGTCGTCCGCCAGCCTGAACCGCGCGACGCCCCTCGACGCCAGCGCGAGCGACTTGCGATCAAGTGACGCCGAATCGAGTGACGTATTCATCGACATCTCCAGTACAAAACTGTCTCAACTCACTTATGGCTGCGTTGCGGGAACGGCGTCGGCCAGCGTGGAGTCCGTCGTCGCCAGCATGCCGGTGTGCTCGACATAATCCACGCGGGTCAATCCGAGATAGCTTCGGAGTTTTTCGGCCGCGACGTTTTTCATCGGTCCGGGTGACTCCGCCGTGCCGGGCGCCGGTTGCGGAAATGCCGTGGACCGCGCGGTGTGGAAGGTGATGTTGCCTTCCACCTTCTGCAGGATTTGATGGATGTGGCCGTTGAGGACGCTGACCGATCCAAACCGCCTTAGAAGGCTCAATGCCTGGGCGCTATCCTCGGTACCCCAGCCCCATTGTTCGTAGACCGTCCAGAGCGGCACGTGCGCAAACACAACCACCGGCGTGCTGTCGCGCAACCCAGCGAGATCATTCTTCAGCCAGCCAAGTTGCTCGTCGCCAAGCACGCCGAGCGCGGTTTTACCGTTGCTGATGTTGGCCACGTTCACCAAGCCGACGAAATGAACGCCTTTGTAATCGAAGCTTTGGTAGCCGGTCCCTTTGGTGCCTTTGCCGAATCGTTCCAGATACCGCTCGCCGTTATCGACGAAGTAATCGTGCTCGCCGGGGACGTAGAACGACTGCGGCGTTTTGATCGACTTCATCACCTGCGCGACGGTGTCAAACTCCGCCGGCTTGGACAAATGCGTGAGGTCGCCGGTATGCAGGACAAGCGACGGCCGCGTCGGCAACGCATTGATTCGTGCAACGGCGGTCTGAAAAGTGCCTACGACATCGGTGTAGACGTTCTTGTTAAATCCGACGTGGCTGTCACTCACCTGCACAAACGTGAAATCGGCGTCACTGGCGGTTGCGGCCGTCTCATCCGCGAAGGCCCGGGCGGTCAGAATGCCGCCCTTCATCGCCAGGACCATTCCCGCGCCGGCCCAGGCCATGCACTTGAGGAATCCACGGCGGTCGATGCCGTCGTTGCTTGCGTCTTGTTCAATAAAATCTGACATGTTGGCTCCTAAAAAAGAGGGTTGGTTATTTCGCGGTTGTTATTTCACGGTGATGACACCGGTCATGTGCGGGTGAACTTTGCAGTAGTAGGCGTATGTGCCGGGTTTGCTGAAAGTGAACGAAAACTTGTCGTCGGTATCCAGCGGTCCGGAATCAAACGCAGGATCTTCGCCTTTCGCGGTCGCGGTGTGAGGCACATCGTCGGCGTTCTGCCAGGTGACGGTGGTGCCGACCGCAATCTGGAGCTCATTGGGCTCAAATGCGAAATTTTCGATCTTCACGTCCACCGCGGCTTGCGCTGCCGGCTGGGACGTTGGCTGCGAGGGTGAGGCGTAAGACGTGTCGGCCGCCGGCACCGGCGACTCCGAAGGCAATTGTGCCATCGCTCTTTGAAATCCAATTCCAGTAAATACAACTGAAACAGTTATTGCAAACACCTGTGCGGTCTTCATTTTAGACTCCTGTAAATGCGGACTTATTGCGCCGGCAAATACCAGACTTGCCGATGTGACGTGTTATTCCATCGAACTGCGATTTTGTCAGGAACGGGTCGAAGGCGACTTCTGTGCCTTGAACAGATCGACGAACTGCTGCAATTCAGCCGCGTTTACATCGGAAACCGCCCAGCAGACCATGCCTTTGCATTCAAAACGGATCAGATTGTAGCCCTGCTTCACTTCCGTTTCGGGCGACGCATCTCCCGGCCAGATGAAGAGATTGATGACATGCTTGTTCCGATGATAAACCAGAGCGGCGACTTTGCCCTCGTGCAGATAGTCGAGGCGTCCGCCAATCAGCGGAAAGCCAGCGGGCGCCAGATCGATCACGGGCGGCGCGAATTCGATTTTGCCGTCAAACCACGGCTTGACTGTGTGCTGGTCCGTCGATGCCACGTCAAGTAAATGATCCGCCTCCAGCGACCGAACGTGCGAAGCCACCAATTCATCAATCTGTCCGCTCGGTGCGCCCGGCGACAAAAACAGCATCGCCGAGCTAACGACGATCAGTAACCCTGCCGCCAGACTTGAAAACGCCATCGGCCTCATCCACCAGGCTGGCACGATCCTCATTTTCCCAGGAGCTTCCATCTCACCGGCTTCAGCTCGAATGGCTCGCTGCAATCGATCCCGCAGCGCTGACGATGCCGGATAGTAGATCGCCGGCTGCGATAGCGCTCGCCCAATAACCTGGGCCGCCTCCAACTCCTTGCGGCAGTCTGGACAACCCGGCAAATGCCTTTCGATCTGCATCGCGGCCGATATGTCGAGTTCGTCATCGACATAGGCATGCAGAAATTGGCGGACTTCATCGCAATTCATCGCGCGCCCTCCTGGGCCGTTCTTGCCTGCGAAGGTTCATCCATCTCCATCAGCGTCGCCTGTAATTGCATTCGCCCCCTCGCCAGGCGCGACATTACCGTGCCGATGGGCACGCCCACAATTTTGCCGATCTCCTTGTAGCTCATCCCTTCCATCTCGCGCAGAACCAGTGTCTCGCGTAGCGCATCCGGCAGAGTTTCAATCGCCCGGCGAACCAAATCCACATTCGCCGCCCGAATAGCAATCGCCTGCGGATCGTAAACCTCACAATCGGCGGCTACCTCCGCGCCAACTTCGAGGCTCTGACCAGCCGCGGGGCTTTGCGAATCCTTATTTCGACGCAGCCAGGTGAAGCTGGTATTCCGAACAATCGTCAGGAACCAAGCCCGAAAATCTCCGCCGCGAAATGAATCAAAGGCACGTAGCGCCTTGATGCATGACTCCTGCACGACATCCTGCGCATCCTGATCGTTCCGCACCAGCCAGCGCGCAAGGTTATTTGCCGCGTCCAATTGCTCAAGGACGGCTGACTCAAACTTCGAGGTCGCCGGATGCGAGCTCAATCCATGCCTCCAAACAAGACTCCACTGGCAGGGAGTTTATTCCCGGACGCCAAAAACCGGGCGATTGAGCCTATTGCAAGCCACTGGGTAAGGCAATTCGCCTTCGGGACATTCGACTTCGGTCTCTGCGAAGGAATGCCCATTTGCCGTTAGGCATCCATGCATCAGCGTCCGTGCGGCCGAATCGCAGTCGAGTGAATTCCGCTGCGAAAATTCTTTTTAACGAGGTCAATAAATCGAGTCGCCGCCAGCGGCCGCGTTCGGCCTTGACGCCAGGCGACGGCGATTTGCCGAGTCGGCTTGCCCGGACGAAGTGGTAGGTATCGACAGCGCCCGGAATGGTCCGCGGCGGCGGCCATTTCGGGAATCATGGAAACCCCCACATCCAATGCGACAAGCTCTAGGATCGTCAGCATCTGGGTCGTGCGACAGACCACGCGCCGGGATAGATGTCGCGCGGAGCAAAAGCCTTCGATCTGCCGGCCCAGACAATGCATATCGCTCAGAGTAACCGTGGGCTGGCCACGCAGATCAGCGATGGCAAGTTGCGATTTGCCTGCCGCCGCGTGATGCTCCGTAACGGCGACAAGCAGTTCTTCCTCGGCGAGAACCTCGATTTCCAGCAGCTCGTCGTCCAATGGGGTGCTGACCAGAGCGCAGTCAATCTCGCTATTTGCTAGTGCGTCGGCAAGTTGCTCGGTCAGAGCCTCTCGCACCGAAATCTGGCAGTCCGGATGGGCCGCGTGGAACTTCTTCAGCGCCGGTGGCAGCAGATAAGGAGCCATTGTGGGAATGGCGCCGACGACTAACGTGCCCTGACACCCCGCCGCTTCGCGCTGGAGGTTGGCCTGTGCGTCCGACACCTGCGCCAGTATCTGCCGTGCACGGGGGAGAAGCGCACGCCCGGCGTCAGTGATCGAAATGCCCCGTCCGACTCGATCAAAGAGCTTGGCGCCCAGGAAGGATTCGAGCTTCTTCAACTGCTGGCTCAGCGACGGCTGCGCGACGTGGCAACGGTCGGCGGCACGGCTGACATTTCCGCATTCCGCGGCGGCGACAAAGTAGCGAAGCTGGTGAAGTTCCATAGGGATATCCTATCGACAGTATTCACAAGTCGTCTTGGACGACTATAGATCACGGTGCTACTGTTTCGCAAGTTTCACGCGGCCGGAGCCGCGAGGCGTTTGCAGGAGTTGTTTATGGAGAGCCGAGAAAGCACCGTTCTGACGGCGCCGCAACCTGCGTCAATGCGGTCATCGAGTCTTCGGACGGAACCGCCTTTGAAAGGTCGATTCCCGACATTGATCACACCTGACGCGCAGTCAGGCTTGAAACTGGCGTGCGAACTCACCGAAGAGCTTAACAACCAAATGGATCGGGCCAGATCCAAAGTGGAACATCCGGGTGGCATGAATTTCCTGCTGCCGCCGCGTGTTCCACCGGAAATCATCGGCGGCATTCTTTTCTACGCGATTGCCGCCGCCAACCACGGCTGGTCGAGTAACGCGGTAACGGCGGCCACGACCAAATAGGAAAGCCGCTTAGGTTTCGTAAGTGCCAACCCTAATTTGTTAACAGGAGTTGTTCATGGAAACCAACAACCGTCCAGTTCTCACGACAGCCACCGATGCCCCGATTGGCCTCCAGCAGGCCATTACTGCCGGTCCCCGATCGCCGGAGCGGATATCCGAGCGGCTTTGTTACTTCAATGGCTCCACGGCCGATGGAGCTTTCCCGGTCACGACTGCCGTTGCCGGTGTCGGCCCGCAGCGCGACTACGCGGACCGTGTTCACGTTATTGTCGAGCTGGCCCGCCATCTTGCCTTGGTGCTGGGAGCCGAAGGAATCGAAACGCAGGACCAATTCGCGATGCATCCGTTGATCGATGGCGATGAGATGCATGGCTTCGATTTCAGCGAGCCAATGCCGACGGCGGAAGCCGAGGTCCATCTCGACAAAATTGTCTCAAGGAAGGAAGACCACCGCGGTCTGACCGGACCCATCGCGTGGGGGCGCTTTTTTGGAGAGGGCGGCCCGGAAAATCTACCGGCCGATTCCGATGCGCCGCCCGGAATTGAAGAGGTTGAGATCGTTGCCGATGGGCAGATCGCCGAGCCTGGCATGACGCCGCCCATGCTGGATCAGCCATCCATTGGCCTGAACTTCTTCGGGCAACGCAGCTGACGCACGATTCAAATAATCCGCGGCAGAAGCCGCAGTCCGCTTATAGGAGTTATCCATGGAAAACAAGAAATGCCCCGTACTCACCACCGCCAATGGCGCCCCGATTGGCGTCCAGCAGGCCATCACGGCCGGTCCCCGGGGGCCGGTCCTGATGCAGGATGTCCACCTCATCGAACAGATGCAGCACTTCAATCGCGAGCGGATTCCCGAACGGCCCGTCCATGCCAAGGGGTCCGGCGCCTATGGCACGTTCACCGTCACTGCGGACATCACGCGCTATACAAAGGCAAAGTTGTTTGAAACGATCGGCAAGACGACGGAGACGTTCCTACGTTTCTCGACCGTGGCCGGCGAGCGTGGAGCTGCTGACGCCGAACGCGACGTTCGCGGCTTTGCGCTGAAGTTCTACACGGAGCAGGGAAACTGGGATCTGGTTGGCAACAACACGCCGGTCTTCTTTGTCCGCGATCCGTACAAATTCCAGATGTTCATTCACACGCAAAAGCGGCATCCCCAAACAAACCTTCGCGACATGGACATGCAGTGGGACTTCTGGTCGCTGTGTCCCGAATCGCTCCACCAGGTCACCATCCTGTTCAGCGATCGCGGCATCCCCGCCAGCTACCGCCATTTGCACGGGTTCGGCAGCCACACCTATTCGCTCGTCAACGCCAGGGGCGAACGCACCTGGTGCAAGTTCCACTTCAAATCCAAGCAGGGCATCCGGAACATGACCGATGAGGATTCGACGAAAACGATCGGACACGACCGCGAGAGTCATCAGCGCGACCTCTTCGACGCCATCGAACGGGGCGAGTATCCCCGTTGGCGTGTTTGCATCCAGGTCATGACGCAGGCGCAGGCCGACAGCTTCCGGTGGAACCCGTTCGATTTGACCAAAGTCTGGCCGCACAAGGAATTCCCGTTAATTGAAGTCGGTCAATTGGAACTCAACCGAAACCCGCAAAACTACTTTGCCGAAGTCGAGCAGGCCGCGTTCAAGCCGAGCGCCTTCGTCCCCGGAATCGGGCCCAGCCCGGACAAGATGCTCCAGGCACGGCTGGTCAGCTACGCCGATGCGCACCTGCATCGTTTAGGGGTGAATCACCATCAAGTGCCGGTCAACAAGCCGCGCTGCCCCGTGATGAACTATATTCGGGACGGCGCCCTCACTACCGGCGAGTCCGGCGCGCAACCAAACTACTGGCCCAACAGCCTGTCCAACACCCCGATGCCCGACGCATCATACGCCGACCCGGCATGGCAACTTGGACAGACGATCGCGGACCGTTTCGATTCGACGGTCGAACACGACGACTTCACGCAGCCGGGCAACCTCTATCGGCTCTTCGACGATGGTCATCGCGACCGCTTGACAACACGAATTGCCTCCGGCCTCGGGCAGGCACGCCGAGAAGTGCAATTGCGCCAACTCTGCCACTTCTTCCGCGCCGACGCCGATTACGGACAGCGTGTTGCCGCAAAACTCGGCATCGATGTCAGTGAATTTCAAGGGGGCGGAACGTTGGAAGAAGTCTCCATTGGAGCGAGCTGATTGCCCGAAGCGGCTTTAACTTAGTCGCGGGAATTTCACGATTCAATGGAATAACGCAACACGTTCGCGAGTCTGGCTATTGTCGTTTTACACCAAAAGGACGTGTTTCATGATGATTCCGCTTGCGAACATATTTGGCCCCGAGAACTGGCTTGTCATCGCGATTTTTGGACTTTTACTCTTCGGCAAGCGCCTTCCGGAAGTCGGCCGAAGCCTTGGAAAGGGGATCGTTGAATTCAAAAAGGGATTGGCGGGGATCGAAGAAGATGTGACTCAGCCCGGCCGGCAAGTTTCAATCGAACGCAAAGAGCACGCCGTCCTTGAATCACCATCGACAGCGTACAAGTTCGATCCGTACACGGGAGAGCCAGTACAAGAACGAGCCATTCCGCAAATTCAATTTGATGCGTACCTCGGAAGGCCGCTCACCGAGCAAGCCTTGGAGGCGACGTCTTTGGACGCATAAGCAACAATGCAATCCCCAGTATTGGTTTTATGAAGGAATTCCGTTCCGTTTGGGTCCGCTAGCGATCCACTATCCACTGGTAGGGCATCGCGTATCTAATCGGATGTTTTCTGGGCTATCATCTGCTCCGATGGCCGATCCGTCGCGGCAGGCTGGGAATTTCACCACAACTTCTTTCCGACTTGTTGGGCTCGCCTATTCTGGGAGTGTTGGTGGGGGGCGGACCTCGCTGTTATCGTTCAGGCAAGACACTGGCCTGATTGCCGCGATAGGGCACATAGAACTGCGCCGAGAGGTCGCAGGTGAGTTTGGCCTGACGAGATATGTGTTTTTCCGCCGATAGCTTAGAAAAAGCCCGTGTTTCCAGTAGTTCTGCGTGAACCGCGCTGTTTGCAAGCCCTCGATACTGACCCGCGTTTTTCGCATGGAATCAAGGTAGTCACGGCTGCAAAACGGAAGACTTCCGTTTTTCTTTGCCGCACTGCCTCACACAGCTAAGACATGCAACTATTGCGTTCGGCACGAATTACAACAGTGGGCGATACAGGGCTCGAACCTGTGACCTTACGGGTGTGATCCGTACGCTCTGGCCAACTGAGCTAATCGCCCGGAGGACAATGTTCCGACGATCTTAATCTATGACGCTGGCGAGGCGAAATCAATACCGGTATTATCCCGCGCCATGATCCTAGCAGGCGATATCGGCGGCACGAACAGCCGGTTGGCGGTGTTTGATTCCTTGCTTAACAAGGTCGAGGAGAAGGTCTTCAAAAACGCGGGGCGGGGGAGCCTGCAGGAGATCGTCGCGGAGTTTCGCGCGCCCTTCTCGCACCCCATCGACCGGGCGTGTTTCGCGGTGGCCGGGCCGGTGGCGGAGAGGAAAGTGACCCTCACCAATCTCTCGTGGCATCTGGAGGAAGACCAGCTTGCGGCGGAATTGAAGGTGCCGGTCGTGGGGTTGATTAATGACCTCATGGGTCACGCGGAAGGCATCGAAGTTCTTTCGCCGGACAAGCTCATTACCCTTTGGCCGGGACACGCGGTTCCCAGCGGGCAGCGAGCGGTGATCGCGGCGGGCACGGGGTTAGGCGAAGCCGGGTTGTTTTTTGACTCCAAGGCCAATCGATACCGCGCGTTTCCCTCGGAAGGGGGGCACGGCGATTTTTCGCCGACCAACGAAGAGGAAGACGCGCTGATGCACTTTCTGCGCGGGCGAGTTAAGCACGTGTATTGGGAAGCGGTGCTCTCGGGGCGGGGATTGCGCAATCTATATGACTTTTATTGCGAAAGCGGAAAGTTCGCCAAATCTGACGAACTGCCGAATAAGCCGGAATACGGAAGCGCCGGTCCGGCGCCGGCGGATATTTCGGCGGCGGGGCTGGCGGGGGTGTCGCCCGTCGCGGTGGCGGCGCTGGAATTATTCGTGAGGCTGTATGGCGCGGAGGCGGGGAATCTGGCGCTGAAGATGCTTGCCACCGGGGGCGTTTATCTGGGTGGGGGAATCGCGCCGAGGATCGCATCGAAGCTGACCAGCCCGCAATTCATGACGGCGTTTCAGACCAAGAGCATGGACAAGGTGCAAGCCCTCATGAAACAGATCCCGGTCCATATCATCAATTTTGAATTGTGTGGTCTGTACGGGGCGGCTAACTATGCCCGGCATATGTGAGACAAACCGCTCTTAGGGGAAATCCATGAAATTCGGCAAGTTTACATCGCTTCTGCTGGTCGGTCTGGTGACGACGGGGGCCCTGGTTCATGCCGCGTTCATCAAGACGGAGGAGATTGATTTCAAGTCGATTCTGCCTGCGCCGCCGGCGGTGGATTCAGACACGACGAAGCAGGAGATCGAGCAGATTCTCCAGTTGCAGAACACGCGCACGCCGGCGGAAGTGGCGCGGGCGAAATCGGAAGCGAACTATACGGTGTGGGTTTTCGCGACGCCGCTGGGGAGCTGGTTCAAGGCCGACAACCTGCCGGTGACGGGGAAATTCCTGAATGAAATCCTCAGCGAGACCGGGACGGTCACGACGCCGGCGAAGAATTTTTATGCGCGCAAGCGGCCGTTTTTGATTGACGCGCGGATCAAGCCGTGTTTTGACGTGGATGCTTCCTTTTCGTATCCCAGCGGCCACTCCGACGCGGCAACCGTCGAGGGATTGGTGCTGGCGAAGATGTTCCCCGACGACGAGGATGCGCTGATCGCCCGCTCCAAGCAGATCGGCGACGATCGCGTGCTGGCGGGGGTTCATTTTCCCAGCGACGTGGAAGCGGGCCGGACCCTTGGCAAGGCGATTTTTGAGAAAATGGAAGCGGCTCCCGATTTTGAGACCCAATTGCTGAATGCCCGTGATGAATGCCGAGCCCATCGGCCGGGGAATTAGCGACGTGATTGGGACGCAATTCCGCAGGTCCGGGGAGTTTTTGCGCGGGGATCATTGGAATCCAAAGGTCCAAAAAGGGGTTTACAAACTTTACACTTTTTCAGTGTAAAGTGAACAAATGCTAACATATTTTATACGCCTAAGTGATTTCTAAAACGAAGGTTACGTATTCGACGGCGCGGCTTTACAGTTGGCGGCGACGAAGAAGTGTAAAGGGGGGCAGTGCATGGGGGGGGGGCGCCGGGTCCTTTGGCTCGACAAAGTTGCGGCCGATTAAGTCTGCGTGATGGACTCGCGCAGGATCGCAACGGCCGCGTTGACTTCGCGCCCCCTGGCTCGGCCCTCGACGGCCCGCGCTGTTATTGGCAGTGCCGGAAGCTAGCGGAAAGGGGGAAAACGTGAATATTATGAATGTCCCCTTTTCCTGCCCTTCAGCCGTTGCCGCGATTGAGCACGTGATAGATAGCCCCGCCCTCGACGGCCCGCGCTGTTATTGGCAGTGCCGGACGCTAGCGGAAAGGGGGGAAAACTCCAATATTATGAATGTCCCCTTTTCCTGCCCCGCTCTCCGTCGGCGGCGTGCTCGTCCCGGCGATCTGCCAGACCTTCAGCGTCGTCCCGTCGAATTGGACGCGGTTCCAGGTCACCGTCGTGCTCCCGCCGGTGGGGTTGCCAGTCGAGCCGTAGAACTCACCGCCTCCACCGCCGACATAGCCGAACGCCGCTTGCGCGCTGGTCCCGGCGGAGACGTAATTACCCTCATCGACGCCATTAAACACCAAGCCCAGAGATTACTGGCGCGGAAAATGGGACATTCATGAATGTCCCCTTTTTCCTCGCCAGAGCGAACACCTTCCGCAGTTGTTCCTTCCACGACATCGCCTCAGCATCAGTCCCCGGCGCTCCCTGAGGGTGAGGGCCGATGCGACGGAGTTCCAGGGACAAGAGGGGCCTACATGAAACGTGAACAAGCGAAGCAGAGCGCCATATTCAGTGCCACTCCGGCCGCGCAGATGGAAATAACAAGAGTTGTCCGACCCTCCATTCCGGCGCGACGCCTTTGCAACAACGCGTATGGAACCAGCGCT
>JBEKYH010000122.1:0-11455 GCA_049511115.1 Tepidisphaeraceae bacterium
TTAAGGGATTAAGGGTGGGGAAGGGTGTAGTGCGCGATTATGGCGATTTGCAATGCGCCCCCACCCCGGCCCACTCCCTGAGTACATGGAGAGGGGGAAATCCAAGTAATTGCTCGGTGTTATCGCCAGGATCGTACCGCACTGTTCATCGCACCTTCATATTCCGGGGCGGACAATGGAGGTATCTCCACCTCGCCTCGGTTGTGGGGATAATGCGATCACTTAAAGGCGAGGGAACGAACCATGCGCATATTGGTCATCGAAGATTTTGAGTTGCTCCGCACGGCGGTCTGCCAGGGGCTGCGCGAGGCGGGGTATGCGGTTGATTGGGCGGCGGACGGGCAGACGGGGCTGTGGCAGGCAAAAAGCGGCGACTATGACGTGATCGTGCTCGACTTGATGCTGCCCAAGCTCGACGGGCTGTCGCTGCTGCGGCAGTTGCGCGAGGGGGGGAGCGCGAGTCACGTGCTGATCCTCACTGCCAAGGACACCACGTCCGATCGCGTGAAGGGGCTGGATTGCGGGGCGGATGATTATCTGGTCAAGCCGTTTGAGCTGGCCGAACTGCTGGCGCGCGTGCGCGCGCTGGTGCGGCGGCATTACAAGGCCAAGAATCCGGTGCTGCGCATCGACGATCTGGAGATCGACACCGCTATTCGCGCCGTGCGGCGCGGGGGGCAGGTCATCGAACTCACCCCGCGCGAATATGCGTTGCTGGAATTTCTGGTCCTGCGCCAGGGGGAGATTGTCACGCGCAGCGACGTGTGGGAGCACGTCTACGAATTCAACGACGACGCGACCAGTAACGTGGTGGATGTTTTCATCGGGCACCTGCGGCGAAAGATCGAAATGGCGGGGCACACGCGCCTCATTCACACGCGCCGGGGGCACGGCTACGTGCTGGCGGCGAAGGAGGTGGAGGAGTGTTGAATTCGCTGCGGGCGCGATTGATGGCGGGGACAATCATCGGAACGCTGCTGGTCTATCTGGCCGCGGCGACGGTGCTGTATAGCGCCATTCGCGCCTCGCTCTTGAGCGAATTTGACGCGGCGCTGGAAGCCAAGGCTCAGGCGATCATGAGCCTGACGGAGCAGACGGAACGGGGAGTGCGGTTTGAATTTGGGACGCGCCATGACGAACTGGGCGCGCGCGAGCCGGATGATGGATATGTTGTGATATCGGCGGAAGGCCGAACGATCGCGCACGCCGATCCGCGCGGCGGGGGGCAATGGTGGAATGCGATCGTCAAGGTGGAGGGCGCAGGCAACGCGAAAGAGCATTTTGGCTTCATGACACTGCCCTCCGGTGATAGGTGCCGGTACGTCACGGCGAGATTCATGCCGCGCTGGGACGACCGGGACCGCATGCCGCCGCCGCGCCGCGCGATGGTGCAACTGGCGGCGCTGGCGGATTCAACGGAACTGGGCGAGAAGCTTAGCCGGCTGTCGTGGCTCATCGCGGGCGCGTTTGGATTATCGACAGTCGTCTCGGCCGCGGTTTTGGCGTTGGTCATTCAGCGCGGCATGCGGCCTCTGCGCCTGCTGGCGGCAGGGATTCAGCGGATCGGCAACGGCAATCTGTCGGGCCGCATCGACATCGGCCGGCCCCCGCAGGAAATCCAGCCGGTCGTTCAGCGGCTGAATGAGTTGCTCGCCCGACTTGATGCGTCGTTTGCGCGAGAGCGCGGGTTCACGGCTGATGTTGCACATGAACTGCGCACGCCGCTGGCGGGGTTGACCACTGCGCTCGAGGTCAGCGCCATGCGGCCGCGCGAGCAGGCGGAGTATCAGGAGACGGTCAAGCAATGCCTCGCGGCCAGCCGGTCAATGCGCGGGTTGGTGGAGAATCTGCTCACGCTGGCACGGGCGGATGCGCGGGAGATCAGCGCGGGCAGACAGCCAGTGGATTTGGCGGCGTTGGTCCGGCAGACGTGGCCGACGTTTGAGCGGCGCGCGGCAGCGCGGAGTTTAGTTGTGAACCTCTCACTGGATAACGGTGTGGTTCTGGAGAGCGACGGGGGTCTGGTCGGCACCGTGTTATCAAATCTCTTTGACAATGCTGTCACCTATACCAATGACGGCGGCCGCATTGAAATTAAGGTGAGTAGCGAGGCGACAAATCCGACACTGCGCGTGGTCAACACGGGCAGCGAAGTCGCGGCTGAAGACGCGGGCAAAGTGTTCGACCGGTTTTGGCGCGGGGACGCGGCGCGGAGTCTCGTGGGTTCGCATTTCGGCCTGGGGCTGGCGCTATGCCAGAGGATTGTGACGCTTCTCGGCGGGCGCATCACGGTCGCCAGCGCCAAGCAAGGGGAGTTTGCAGTCACGGTCGCATTTACGGGCGATCCAGCGTTACCGCCATCAGGCCCATGACGATTTCATAGGATTCGGTGTGCAGGGTGACGCTGCTTAGCTCCTTCGCGGGGTTAAGGGGAAGATCGAGAACTGTGCCAGAACCGCCGCGCGGCGCGTTTTCCGTTTCGGGCAGGTAGGCGGTCCCTGTGGCCAGCGCGACGCGCATGGGGACCGGGCCGGGCCGGCGGAATGCGTAATCGTCGATGCGGTAATTCTTATCGATCGGCCACCAGTTGGTGGGATTGCGCAAGGCCAGCCTGTCGATCGTGCCGTCGGCGTAGGCGATAACGATTTCGCCGTTTTCAAGCTGCGACTCCATCGCGTTGGTCGAGCCGGCCAAGAGAAAATAGGCGTGACGAGCGTGACCGGTCAGGGGCGCGGTGATCTGACGCGGATAATTGTCATATTGCGACGTATAGGCGATGTTCTTTGCCGCGGCGTCACCGGGCGTTTTGAAGGGCACGCCAGGGGGAGATGTCCATTTACCGGCGCTTCCGGCGGCGCGGCGGAGGCCAGAGTCATCGACGGCGTACGTCTTGGTCGGGCCGGTCCAGTCGCCGATGCCGTGGATGGGCATTTGCAGCGAGCAGGTCTGCGGGCGCGGCGTGAGGTATTCGTTCTGGAAAATCCGCGTGACCGAGTCGTTTAGCACGCCGGTCAGATCGACCATTTCCAGTTTCGCGTCCGAGCCCGCGCGCGACTGCCAGTTTAAGATGTCGCCCTCTACGGCGCCGCTCTGACCGAGATCGACCTTGACATGCGTTGTGCCGACCGGCGCGGCGCCCAGAGGCACGGTAATTTCGCTGGATTCCGCCAGCGAGGCGGCGCTTATCGGCTGATCGACTTCCTGGCCGTCGAACGAGATCTTCGCGGGGCCGTTCACTGCGGCGGCGGTGTTATTGCGAATGCGGAAGCGAAGCTTTCCCGCGTCCTGCTGATCGGATTGCACGATCTCAAATCCCGGCCGGAGATCAAACTCGAGCGGGAGCGACCAAGTCAAATCGCCTTGTTGAACCTTGGCGAAGACGGTTCGGTGGCCGATCGCGCCAGTGGCAACAGCCGAAAATCCATCGCCCCACTTCTGGACTTTCGCGAGCGCCTGCTGGGGATCGGCGATATCGATGAGCTTTGCCGGCGCAACGGAGGCCGCCAAATCGGCCCCCTGCACAGCCACCGCTTCAGCGGCGACCGGGGCGGGCGCGCCCCCGCGCCACTGGACGGTTACGTCGTAGTGCGAGGCCGCGGCAGGAGCATCGACCTCAATCCACGGTGTGCCGACGCTGGCGTCGATGTTGGTCCAGGTCACAGCCTGCCCGTTGATGCTGACCGATTGCACGCCGTCGCCGCGGGCGGGCAATTGGAGCTGCAATTTCAGGGGCGTGGCGAATTTCATATCGACCGACCACGATTCGCTCTGGCCGTTCAATTTGAAACTGTAGGAAATATCGTGCCCGGCAAATGAGGCATGGTCCCATTGCAGCGGGAAACCGGGACGAATCGTCAATTCACCTAGCAGGGCATCGGGCCTGACGCCAAACAAGCCTTCCACCAAAGCGCGGCTGGTGATTCCCGTGGGGTCGGCAAAATCGGTGTACGATTCGCCGCGATAGGGATCGTACGATTCCAGGTTCGGCACGTTTCCCGGGGTCATGCCGAGGTACATGGTGTCGAGCATCGTGCTCTTGAGCAGGTTGAACCCCGCTTCGGGACGGCCGGCTTGCCAATAGGCCAGTGCCGTGTGGGAATTCTCGCCCGTCACGACGTTATTGAGCGACCATTCGTAAGGCATCCAATTGCTCTCGGGCAGGACGTGATACTGGCCTTCAGGCAAACCGGGGCCGCGCACGGGAATCTGGGCGATCGATGTATCGACGTAGCGCATCGCCTCCCAGGCCTGTTGCGGGTCGGGTACGCGCGAATCGACCGTGTGATAGATCGACCAGAGGGCGGCCGCGGGGTGCAATTGCTTCTCGCCCATCACATCGAGGTATTCCGCGTACCAGCCAAGTTGCGGCATCCACAGGCGCGACTGCATGGCGTGATGAATCCGGTCGGCCTCCGCTTCATAGGGCGCCGGGTCTTCGCCGATCCACGTCGCCACGCGGGCGGCCATGCGATTGTGAAATTCGTTGTAGGCGGTTGAGTGCGCGGCGCCGCCGCCGTTGTATTGGAGTGCGTCGCTGGCCCAGATGCAGGCGTAGCCTTCATACAGGCCGTCGCGGTCAAAGAGGCGTTTTTCCCAGGCCAGATGCCGCTGAATCACGGGCCACATTTTGCGGGCCATGTCCTTGTCGCCGGTCCAGAGGAGATGCCGGAAGAGCGCGTCGATATAGACAAGGTTCATGTCGTAATGCGTCTGGGGAATGCTGCCGTTGCTGTGGAGCATGCCGCCGTCGTTTTCGGATAAGCCGCGCGCGGGATTGGGGACGGCGACGGTGGGGAAATCGTCCTTGGTATTTTGCCGGCCGGCCCAGTAGGTGAAATAAGCATCGGCGCGATCGTGCCAGCCGAGGGCGTCGTTGATGTATGCGCCGCGCCAACCGAGCAGCGGAGTATGCCAGGAGACGGCGCCGTGCACGATCACGGGGGGCTGCCAGACGGCGTCGCCGGCGATGCAGAGGGCCGACGGGATCGCGTTAATGAACGGGTCGGGGGTATCGACGATGATCTCGTCGGCGATGGATTCTCGATGAGCCTCGGCGGCGTCAAAGCGGTCGGCGGGCGTGCCGCTGGGCTGGGTTGTCGCGCCGCGCGATGCGGCCCGCCAAAGGGCCAGATTTACCGGCGAATCAAGCTGGGATCGCGCGATCAGCAGCGGCGCGTCGCTGCCGCTGGAGGCGAGAAGATCATGCAGCCCCTGCATTTTGCGCGCATCGCCGACGGCGAGCGCCGTCGCGCCGGAGAATTGTCCGAGCATGGTCTCGCCGCTGGCTTTGACGTTGAAGTTCAATCCATCCAGGGTGATCGCATCGCCAGTGCATTGGTCGGGTTGCAGCAGCAACTGCGGATGGAGATCGCGGCCGTTGTTTTCGTCGATCTGCCGGACGGAGCTGACGTTGGTGGCCGTGATGACATCGCCGGCGGTCACGTTGGCGGCATTACGGCGAAGGCCGTTGACGCCGCCATAAATCCAGACCAGTTGCGCGGGATTCGCCGCCGGCGTCCCCGAAGTTTCCGCTCGCAAAGCGATGCCTTCGGAGTCGGCAAGGCTGACGGCGGTGAGGTGCAGCGTCGCGTTGCCGAGCATCGGGTCCTGGATGTCATAGATCAGCGAGCCGGGGCGATAGCGCGTGGTGATTTTCGCGGCGTCGGTGAGCCATTTCTCGCCGGTGGGGCCGGCTAATGCCAGGCGTAAAACGCCGTCTTTGATGGTCGCATTGAGCAGGACAAATTCGGGCTTGTCGCCGCCGTCAGTGTGGAAAATAGTGTGCGGGCCGTAGAGGGGGCGGTTGTACCAGTCCTCGCCGTTTTCGATGACGAAGTCGCGGGCATCAGGGTGATACCGTAGCGGCCGGGCTTGCGTGACGGGCAGATCGGCGTCGGCGGCGCGGGCGGAGGGGGGAGAGGAGATGAAAGCGAACGCGAGGGCGATGAATGACGCGATAACCAACCCAAACGCGGGCTGGTCTTTTCCCCGCCCCCGGTATTGCCGGGGGAGGGCTAGGGAGGGGAGAGGGAGAATCAGTTTCATTGCGTTCGTGCCATTCATTCCAACCTCACTTCCAAACCGTGACGCCGGCCGGTGGGACATCCCAATCGCCGATGATTGCCTTTGTATTCGCCGGCGCAGAAAGCGCCTGATGATCCGCCGAAAAGTTCGTCGCCACCCAGAATCCATCGCGCCAATCTACCAGCATTCCGTCGGCGTATTTTTGCGTCGCGACGCCGGCGCGGTCAAAAACGCCGCGGATTAATTGGCCTTCCAATTCGCCGTCCTGGGAATCAACGCCGATGTAGGTGACGGTTCCTTTGCCCAAGTTTCGCGTGACCGCGGCCACTTTGCCGGCATAGAACTGATCCGCGTACGTCGCCAGCACATCTGTTCCAGCGTCGGGCTGCAGGATTTCAGCCCAGGAAATCCACGGGTAGGTCTGCCCGCCCGCGGTCACGTGGCCGACATTGGGAGCGGGGATCGTGTCATAGAAGGATATCTTCGCTCCGATCAGGTCGAGAATCGGCTGAGCCCAGGGCCCTTCCCACAAAAATCCGCGGCGATCTTTCTGGCCCGTGCGGCAGGTCAAAATCAGGTGGCCGCCGGCGTTGGCGTAATCCTTCCAGCGCTGGACCAGTTTGTCGTCCAGCAGTTGATACGCAGGGGCGACTAAAAACGGATAGGAAGAAAAATCCTTGTCCTCGGTGATGACATCCACGGGGCAGCCTAAGCGTTTGAGGGCGCGATACTGTTTGAGCAGGTGCTCGGAGGTGTCCCAGCGAATGGATTGCTTGTGATTGTCGATGTCCCAGCGATTGTCGTAGTTGTAAAGAATCGCGGTCCGACGCGCGGCGTAGTCGGCCGGTTCCTTGGCGGCGGGATCGCGCAGGGTGCGCAGCATCGCGATCTCGGTGGCGGCCTGGGAATACTGCTGGCCGCCGGTCGTGGGAGTGACGCCGTCGGTTCCGACCAGTCCGTAATGATAAAGCTCGGCGCCTGAAAGCGGCTCGCGATAGCGATAGGTGCAGACGAGTTTGCTGCCGGCGGCGAATGCGCGCATGAGCCACATGTGAACGGCGCCGGGATAGAGCTGCGGATTCACATCGCCCCAGTTCACCTGGCCGGGCTGCAACTCCATGATGCCGTGAAAGCCGTTGATATTGCGGAAGAAATCATGGGCAAAGGACATGACGGCGGGGCTGCCCATGCGGAAACCCAGCGGGCCTTCGTTGGGATTTCCGTGGGCGGGATACATCGTAAAAGTGGAGATATCGAGGTCGTGGCCGGAGAGAGCCGGATTCACGGCCGGAAAATCGTGCATGAAATTGGTGGTGATCCACTGGCGATTGCCGCAGTATTTGCGAAGTGAATCGGCCTGAAAGCGAATGTAATCGGCGGCCTCGTCGGCAAACCAGCGCTGCGAATCGAGCAGTTGGTGCGGATTGAGCTGGGCGATCTCTTCCTTGGCGTTGGGAAGACGGATTTGATCGAAGGTCTGGTATTTCTGCGACCAGAAGGCGTTGCCCCAATCGCGATTGAGGGCATCGATCGTGCCGTATTTTTTGGCCAGCCACTGGCGGAATTTGTTCTGGCTTGCGTCGCTAAAATCCGGCTCTTTGCCGTAGTGGCTCAGTTCGTTGTCGATCTGCCATCCCCAGACGGTGGGGTTGTTGCCGAAATGCTCAGCCAGGGCCTCGTCGATCTTGCCGACGTATTGGCGATAGAGATCGACGCTCCAGGACGCCTGTTGGCGCGTGCCGTGCTGCATGGTACGGCCGTCGGCGTCGATCATGAGCACTTGGGGGTGTGCCTGCGTGAGCCAGATGGGGGGCGTGGCGCTGGGGGTGCAAAGCACTACTTTCAGACCCTGGTCGGCGCAGAGCTGAACGACTTTATCGAGCCAGGCGAAATCGTAATGACCCTCGGTCGGCTCCATTTCGGCCCAGGCAAATTCGCCGATGTGGACGAATTCCAGATTGAGTTTTTTGATGTTGGCGATGTCCCGCGCCCACTGTTCTGTCGGCCAGGCTTCGGGATAGTAATAGACGCCGATGCGCATCATGTCGGCCTCGGAGAAGAAGTCGGGTTTGGCGGGCTGGGCCTGCGCCGTGGCGAGAGAGCTCGTCAATACAATCGCCGCCATAGTCGCCAGGCAGGAAAGCCGAACCATCATGTGTGCCTCCATCGGGATACGCGCCTCCAACCAAATGCGAAAGGTCGAGGCAAGCATAAAGTTGCGCGGCCGGCGCGTCGAGCGCACAAAATCGCATTTTCCCGCCGAAATTCCGTTGCAAGTCAAGTCGCGTAAACGTATTCTTCGCTTTCAAGCGGAGCAAACAGTTCTAAAAGTCACATCCAATAAAGGAGGCACCCATGTTTGGGCGCATTCTTCTCGGCGGAATGGCGTTTTTGGCTGGGTCGGCGCTGGTAGTCCAGGCCGCTCCTCTCGACGATCTGAAGGCGGCCACGCAAAAGCTGGCCGACGCGGACAATTATAGTTGGAAGACCACCACTGTGGCGGCCAACGGCGGGTTCGGGGGTGGTTCCACCACCGGCAAGGCCCAGAAGGACGGGTTGATCGACGTCTCCCAGACCACCAGCTTCGGCGGCAACGACATGACCACTGAAGCGCTCATCAAGGGTGACAAACTGGTCATCAAGGGTGACAGCGGTTGGCAGACGGCTGATGAAATCACCGCTGCGGCAGGTGGCGGAGGAGGAGGCGGTGGTGGCGGTGGCGGAGGTTTCAATCCGGCGACTTTCGCAATTCGCCGCTTTACGGGCTTCAAGGCCCCGGTCGCCCAGATTCAGGACGTTGAAGGAAAGCTGACCGACCTAACCAAGGCAGATGACGCGTGGACAGCCGACCTCTCGCCCGCTGATGCAACGACGCTCATGGCGTTTGGCCGCGGACGCGGCGGTCGGCGCGGCGGTGGAGGTGGCGGCGGTGGAGCAGGCGGCGCCGGTGGCGCTCCCGCGACTCCTCCCCCGGCCCCGGCTATCACCAATCCCAAGGCGACCGTGAAGTTCTGGATCACCGATGGCGTGCTCACCAAGTATGAGCTGCACACCAGCGGAACGATAAGCGCAAACGGCAACGACTTCGACATCGACACCACGGCCACGACTGAATTCAGTGACGTGGGCAAGACGACGATCACCGTCCCCGACGACGCAAAGACGAAATTAGGGCTTTAACCGCCCGAAGATTTTTTGGCAGCCTCATCGTCAGCCCAGGGACTCATCTCCCTGGGCTTTTTTTGCGCCGCGCGCCAGAGGCCGTTCTCCGGAATTGCCAGACGATTAAAAAGTAGGCTTACTTTACAATCACTTCAAATGGCTGCCTATTTTAGTGCACGAAGCATCTCCAAAAGTATCGTAAAATTGCGTAGATTATCCGTATGAAAATCGAAATCAAATAAATTTTTATCGCATACTATTTAGGCATTATTGACTATTAAATACGCAGGCACTGCTCGCGTGGATTTCCCATCGAGGCAGAAATAAACAAGATAATCCATTATTACCAATAAAAATGGCGGATAATTCGCCGAAACCAAGCCATTGATCGCACTGCAAGAATTGCGCGCTATCAAGCCGACATGCATATTTATTATTCATTATTGAATCATTTGTTGGCGTACAAGATTGAATATGTGTGCATTTTGCAATGCACGGCATCTTCTTTGCCAAGGAAAGTCAGCGTGGCATGGTCAACCATTTCCGCCTGCGCTTAAGCGCGGGCCAGGGCACTTTTTTGAAGGGACACGATCATGGCAGAGATCGAATCTGGGAAGCAAACAACAGGGTCGTTTAAGCCGACTTTGGGCCTGACCGGCCTGACGGCGAATGCGGCGGCCCTGATTGCGCCGGGCGCATTCTTGTGGCTTACATTCGCCGAGCAATCCACATATGGCGCGCCATCAGCGGCGTCGGCCATGTGGCTGGGAATGTTCACATGCTTGCTGTTGTGTTTGGCGACCGCGATTTCCTATGGGCAGCTCGCCAAGCTATACCCCGGAGCTGGTTCGTCTTACTTCTTTGCCGAGCAGGCTTTCCTCTCGAAAAAGCAAGTCTACCGCTGGGCACGCGTGCAAAAGTTCATCATCGGCTGGGCCAGCCACCTCTACTACTGGGTTTATCCCGGCGTGATGGTCGGCGTCACGGCTCTGTTCATCGGTTACATGTCGGGCGTGTTGTGGCCCAATACGTTTAACAGCACCATTGGAAGCCCGCCGCTGATGCTGGCATTCTGCGTTGTTTTCTCGCTGGGCGTTTCCTGGATTGCCTACAAGGGCGTCGTCGGATCGACCGGCGTCGCAGTGTCCGTCAATCTCATCCAGATTGTGGCCTTGACCATCTTCTCCTGCATGGCCATCGCGCACCGCGTTCATGTGAAGGAAGGCGACCTGGACTATAACCTCGTCAACGGTCTCGCATCGCCTTACGTTCAGGACAGTTACACGCCAACAGGGGCAACCGCTTCGACTAATAAGACCTACGCCGACGGCTCACCCGTGTGGACTTATTTCCTTGCCAACAAGGACGGCAGCGTCGTCCAGCCTGATGCTGATGGCGCGACCATCAAAGTCTCTGCCGACGGCACGAGCTACACGGTGGACACCACCGACACGCCGGTTCAGATCCCGACCAATAATGCCGACGGCACCCCCGTCGATAAACAGTGGCAACACACGGGCGACACGCTCGTGCTCCAAGGCCCGACTACACAGCCGACCGGAACCGCCCTGGACAAAGGCGCCGTCGCCAAAGCCCAGTGGAATACCACATCCTACGAAGGCGGCATGACGCAGGACCCCAAGAGCGGCGTGTGGACGTTCAACTACCATGACAGCGCCAAGTCCGTCATCGCTCCGCATAAGTTCAGCTTTGTCATCGTGGAAATGGGCATGGCGATCCTCTGCTTCTGCGGGTTTGAGTCCTGCTCGGCCCTGGGTGCGGAAGCGAAGAACCCCAAGAAGCACATTCCCATTGCCATCGTTCTTTCGCTGCTGATTCAGGGCGGTTTCTGCTATCTGTTTGAGTACTTCGCGGCCAACTATTTCCAAAGCTCCAGCTTTACCAACACGACTGAATCGGGTTCATCGGCTCCGATCGGCGACATGATGCAGTTGGTGGGCGCCTGGGCATTCGGTTCGCCGAACGCGGGGTGGTGGTTCACCTTCATTGAAGCAATTACCGTATTTCTGGCCCTGGTTGGCACGACGCTCTCCTGCATCAACACCGGCGCTCGCGTAACCTACGCGATGGGCCGCGATGAGGAGGTGCCCGCGCACTTTGGCCTCATCCACGGCAAGAACGACACGCCGCACCGCTGCATCTGGACGCTGGCGATTATTTCCATCGTCGTCGGTTTTGTCGGCGTGCTCTTCTATCTCTGTGGCCCGGCGGCCGTCTTCCCCGATAGCACGCTGTCCGACGCTCAGAA
>JBEKYH010000123.1:0-11368 GCA_049511115.1 Tepidisphaeraceae bacterium
AAGGGACAAGCGGAGTCGATCTGGTTCTTCGCGCCAGTGGCAGCGACAGTTCGGACGACAGCGAGCGCATGGCCCAACTGCTCGAGACGATTTACGAGGGAGACGCGGATTTGAAGGCGGCGGCCACGGCGGCGCAGAGCCAGTTGAGCGACTGGCAGCCGAACATCGACGCCAAGCAGGTGGAGGTGGATAATTCACAGCGGAACATCGCCGATCAACAGGCGCTGATTGCGGCCGCCCAGAAGCTGGCCCCGACGGTGGCGGATTTGCAAGCCTCGGCCAAGGATGCGCAGGACCGGTACACCACCGATCTGCGGAACGTTCTGGCAGACCAGGCGCGGCTGAACGAACTGGCCGCGCGGCTTGCGGCGCAGGACCAAGCGTCCGCCACGACCAAACCATCCGCTGCAGCCGCCACAGTTTCGGCGAAGGCGGGAGGAGCCTCGACGACTCAACCGGATACTTCCGCGGCGATGGCATCTGCCGCTACGCAACCGACCACGCAGCCCGCTTCCGACGACAGTCAACTGGCGGACCTGGAGCAGCAATTGCAGGCGATTTCCGATCAGGTTCGGACTCTGGAGGCGGCGGACAGCGAGGACGCGACCACGCGGGCGCACAAGAACGTCCTTGCCGTGGGGGATCAGCTTACCCACGACCTGGCGGCGGGGGCGGACCTGCTGAAAGCGCATCCAGAGCTGGAAATCTCCGTGGTTGGGGCGGAGGCGCTGAACAAGCGGCTGGGCGAATTGACGGATAAGATGGTCAAGCAGCGCCAGCAGACGCGCGAATTCGAGGACCTGGGCCGGCTCATTGAGCGGACGGCGCGCGAGCGAGCCCGGGTTATCTGCGCCGCCGACCCGCAATTGCAGCAGCTTCAAGCGGATCTCGATGCGGCGCGGCGGGAGTTCATCGCCGTGAATGCCTTTGGCTCGACCGCCAGTCAGGACGAGCGGACCGCCGCGCAAGTCGATATGGCCAAATTGCAGGAGGAAGTGGTCACCCGCCAGCGGGAACTTACGCCGCGCCCAGCCAGCTCGCTGATCGACAGACTGGATCGCTTGATCTCCGCGGGCCGCCACCAGACGGATGACGCGCGACAGGTGATCGGAGAGACGGCTCAGACACTGGATGCGCAAATGAACGCGACGCCGCCGATCACCGGCTTGACCGACGAGCAGCGCGACCTGGGCCAACGGATCGCGCAGGGATTATTTGTGTTTGCCCGCGTGCAGAGCGATTACGCCGCTGCCATCGCGGCGGAAGGCAATTCGTCAGCGCAACTGCTTTTGTCCCTTCGTGAGCAACAGGCTGAATTACAAGATGAGGTTGACGCGCGCCGCGCGGTCGTGGAAGCGAAACCGATCGTGGGTGATGAGGAGCGGCGGCAGGCGATTGCCGAGCACGATGCACTGGCGGCAAAAATCCCCGGCGAAATCCAGGCGGTGGAATCCGATGCGAGCGATTTCTCGGACCAGACGTTGGCCGCCATCAACGCTGACATTCAGCTTCAGGCCGCCGACGAAGCGCAGCGGGGCCTGCCGGCGCTGCTGGCGGCGCGCGACGCCCGGTTAGGCGATCTGGCGGCCATGAAGCAAAGCCGCGATCGATTGTTGGCCGTCGTGCAGGCGACGCCGGATGTGAAGCAGCCGGCCATCGCCGACAACGTGCGAATCGTTTCGGACACATCTGATCTGAAGGCTGAGCTAAGCGGCGCGGCCTCGCTGGTCGTGGGGGGAATCCTGAGTCTGGGCGCGTGGAGGATGCGGCATCCGGGGCGGGTGTTGATTCCGATCGCGGAGCCGGCGCTGCAGGCGTGAGGGAAACGGCGGATCAATTCTGAGGCGAAGCGCCGATTAAGGCTGGGTCGATTGAGTTGTCGGTTCTTTGTCCAGGACGACGACTGGCCCGTGTCCGGCCGCAACTGCGGCGGCGATGCCGCGCGACATATCCACCCACATGATCTGCCCACCAAGCTCAAACACCATCTGGTCTTTCGGAAGAATCGCCACGCCCTGAGCCATCCAGGTCATCCAAGGCGCGTCAAACGCCAATATGAAATGCCACTCTTTGCTTCGATTGTCGACGGCGTAAAACTCTCCTGAGGGGTAATTGAATAGAGCCGTCCATTTAGGCGACGCTTGGCCCTGAAGGTCAGCCGTTGGGACAGACGAATTGATGGGCGGAACTGCCGCCCGGCACGGGCCGATATCGGCGACGAAACGAACAGCCTGGTCGTAGTCGGATTGAACTCCCAGTTGCCATCGGTCGTCATATTTGCTGGCGGCCAGCGCCAAAGTTCCCTGCGGCGCGGGTTGACGCAGCGAGGTGAATTTCATCGGCGCCGAACCGTCGAGTCTGAGCCGGTAAATGTCCGCGCCATTCGGCGTGAGATAAAACACCTGCGCCGTCGGATTCGCCGGCATATCTGTTGCATTGACCAGCGTCACCCCGAAGTGTGCCATTGACGCCATCCAATACCAGGCGGCCAACACCGCATAAGACGCCGCGTTGGCAACCAGCGAGGCATTGAATGACCGCCGCCAATTCGCGCCCGGCCCTCGCATTGCCAGCAAATAGAAAGGCCATTCAATCAGAATGGTCAGCACGAAAGACAGCAGTGCCAGCGTGATCAGAATCCGCCGTACGTGGTAAACCGGCAGCGGCCCGCCTATCCAGTGGACGAACTGATCGGATGCCGCCGAGAGCAGGAAGAGTCCGACAAAGGCCGAGACGTAATTTGCGCCGATAATCCAACGGGATACGCCGGCGCCTCTCGCCCCGAACACGCGCCGGACGACGAACGTTTCCAACACCCCAAGAAGGTAATTGCCGATCGTCAATTGCAATAGAGTGGCCCATATGAGGGGCGAGCCCGCGTCGGCTAGCATTTGCATTCGCATGATGACTGCAAAACGGCGAGAGAAAAGCGGGCGATGGGATTCGAACCCACGACGTCAGCCTTGGGAAGGCTGCATTCTACCACTGAATTACGCCCGCGACGGGATTGAAAGTAAGGGATGGCGGGGAAAAGTCAATGGAATTCCGTCGCGGGGGCAACCGGGGGCAACCCTATTCCATCACTTTGGCGCGGCTACTGCGCGTCCGGCGTATGCCCCGCACGATTCGCGAATCACTAAGCTTGGCGTCAGCATGAGCGACCGCGCGGGGAGCGTTGGGTCGGCGATGCGCTCAAGCATGGCGCGAAATGCCACGACGGCGATTTCGCGGGTGGGCTGGTGGATCGTCGTGAGCGGCACCGAAAAAAGCGAGGCGTAGCGCACGTCGTCGAAGCCCACCAAGCGCACATCCTGTGGAACGCGCCGGCCTTTGCGCTCCAAAGAGCGAATGATGGTTGCGGCGGTCTGATCGTTGGCGCAGAGGATCGCGTCCAATGCGACGCTCTCGCTTAGCCGCTGGATAAAAAGAGCGTCGTCGGGTTCGCCGATGCGAATGAATTCACTGGGGAGCGGCAGGCGGTGGTCGAGGATCGCTTCGCGCGCGCCGGCGATGCGGTGCTGTACGGTCTGGGCGGAGAGCGGGCGGGTCACAAAGCAGATATGGCGCGAGCCGAGCTTGAGGAGATGTTCGGCGGCGATGTAGCCGGCGGCGAAGTTGTCGATGCCGACAAGATCGAGATCGCTGCGGGTGGGGAATGGGCCAATGTCACGGTCGAGAAGCACGATGGCGATTCCAGCTTGTCGCAGGCGCTCGGCGAGGCGGCGGTTTATGTCGTCGGCATGGGGGATGTGCTCGAAGGGGGCGAAGAATACGCCGCTGACTTGGCGCTGGATGAACTGCTCGCACCACTGCTCGACCTGCGGGACGGCTGCGGTTTGGGGGCCTTGCGGTCGGACGTCGCCGCCCCAGAGGAGGCCGTAGTCATGGCCGCGGGCGAGGCTGGCGAGTTCACCGGAAATGGCCTCGAATATTTCGGTCGTTCCCAGGCCGGGGATCATCAGGCCAAGTTGACGAGCGCCGACATTGGCGGTGCTTGACGAGCTGCTGCGGACGAAGGTCCCCGAACCGACGCGGCGGTCAATGAGGCCTTGATCCTGTAAATCCCTAAACGCGCGAGCGACGGTCGGTCGGGAAACTTTGAAGCGCTGGACAAGCTGCGCTTCGCTGGGGAGGCGGCCAGAGGGGGCGTATTTTCCGGCGACGATTTCGGCCAGCAATTTTCGCGAGATTTCGTGATGTTTTGGCTCCAGGGGCATGATTTGGACTATCCAATCGACCAGTTGAGATTACAACTTTATTAACAGCTTTTCAATCTGTCAATGACAATTGGCCAATTGCTACATAGGGTTGAGTGAAGGAATTGAGCGGCTCATTTAGATAAAGAAAGGAAATGGCCATGAAGACGTTGAGAAACATGATCGTGAGTCTTGCTCGGTGGGCAGTTGCCAATATTGATCGAGCCAATCGGAAGGCGTATGAATTGCGAATTGGGGGCGAGTTGCCAGTTCGCACATTGGCCGGCCGCGAGACGGAGCGGGCGCGTGTTGATGAAGAAGCGGGCCGGCCGCGGGCTGGCTGGAGTGGGCGGCGGGTGATTGCAAGATTTGGTTAATCCGGATTGCAACACCACTCCGGGACGGCTGGGGCGAGCAGCGCCCAACTGTGGGCGGGAATTCATTTAGAATCGGTAAGGGCCGACTTGGTATGCGGCGGTTTTCATTCACCGGCGTTCTGCAGGCGCCTTTGGCGAGCTCCCAGGAGTCGGGTCGCCGCATACAGCAGAAACACAATGGTCGTGATGAAAAAACTGACCGGGTAGGGCAAATAAAATGCGAGAATAAGGCCGATCCATGTGGCCAATAGCGCCACAGCGACGGAAATGCTGATGCCTTGCGCTGGAGTTCGGGCCAGCCGTTCGGCTATGGCCGCAGGCGTAACCATCAATGCGAAGATCAAAAGCACTCCGACGATCTGGACCGCAATGGACGTGGCTATGGCGATGAGGAGCATGAAAACAATGCCGATGGCGTAAACCGGCAACCCCTTTGCCTCGGCAACGTCTTCGTCGAGGGAAGCAAATAGAAGCGGACGATAGATGCCGGCGATGGAGATGAGGATGACGATTCCCGCGATGAGGGTGACGATGACGTTATTTTCGCTGATGCCAAGAATTTCGCCGAACAGCAGCGAATATGCCTCCGTCGCGTAGCCCTTGTAGAGGCTGATGAACAGGACGCCAAGGCCGAGCATGAACGAGAGCACCGTGCCGACCTGCACGTCGCGTCCCTCGGCCTTTTTGCCGAGAACGGCCATGAGAAATCCGCCGCCCATGGTGAAGGCGAGAAGTCCGATGATCGGGTTCCATCCCAAAAGCACGGCTCCGGCCGCGCCAGCAAATCCGGCGTGAGAAAGAGCGTGCGCGGCAAAGGATGAGCGTCTAACCACCACGAAATATCCAACCACCCCGGCGACGATGGCGACGATTGTGCCCGCCTCAAAGGCGTGTCGCATGAAATCATACTGCCACATGGTTTGGAGTTGGCTGATGCCGAAGAGATTATTCATGGTGGTCGTGGGTGTGGGTGTGGCCCGTCGAATCCTCGGCGTGGTGATGGGGCGGCGACTCTTCGGCGCCGATGACCGCAAGGCGTCCCCGCGAATCCCGCAATACTTCAATGGGCGCGCCGTACAAGTTGGTCAATGATTCTGATGTCATGACATCGCGCGGCGAGCCGACGGCGACATTTCCGTTTGCCAGGTAAATGACCGAATCAAGCGCTGAGAGCAGGGGGTTGACGTTATGAGCGATGAGCAGGACGGTTGCGTTGCGCGACTCGGCGACATCGTGAATGAGGCGCACCATGTTCGTCTCATGACGGATGTCAAGATTTGAGAGCGGCTCATCGAGAAGCAGGACTTCGGGATCGCTGACCAGGGCTTCGGCCAAGAATACGCGCTGCAATTCTCCGCCGGAAAGGACGCCAAGGGGCGCGTGGGCCAGATTTTCCGCGCCAACGGAGCGAAGGGATTCCATGGCTCTTTCCCGTTCGCGTTTTTTCGACGCCGCCGAACTGATGCCGAAGCGGGTTCCGCAAAGCCCCAGACGAACCAGCTCCAGGGCTTCTATGCGCAAGTCACTGTCGATCGTATGTCGCTGGGGCACATAACCGATTCTGGGGTTGCCACGCCGTGGTTTCTCTCCGAATACCTTTAGAGCGCCCTCCGTCGGAGGCATCAATCCGAGAAGAAGCCGGAACAAAGTCGTCTTGCCGGCCCCATTTGGTCCGAGGATCGCGACGAATTCGCCCTTGTTAACGGAAAAATTCGCGGCGCGCCAGGTAAAGGCGCCAGCCGCGTACCTGACCGAGAGGTTTTGGGCGCGTATGATCTCCACAACGTCGTTCTTGGTCATTTCCCAAGGGCTTTGGCATTAAGGGCGTTTTGCAGCGTCAGAAGCTGCGCGTTCATCCACTCCTGGAAGGTCGCATCGGGCGGCTGAATCGTTTCAGTAATGCCCATCGTGGGGATCGAAGACTCGGCGGCGAGCTTTTTCATGTTCTCGGTAAGCGGCGTGACCGTTTGTTCGTTATACACGAGAACCTGGGGTTCGTGGGCCTGAAGCTGCTTTTCAAATGTCACGACGCTGCTTGCCGGAGGGTCGTTGCCTTCCGCGACGGCGTCGATGAATTCTGCCGGTGAGATCAGGTTCAGCCCCGCCGCGTCCGCGAGGTAGACAAATATGCTCTCCGTGGATGCGACCTTTGTGCCGCCAAACGCCGTCTTGATATTTGCGATGCGGTTTTGGTATTCCGCCAGAGAGGACTGCAGTGCTGCATACTGGGATTGAAAATAGGCGGTGTCCTTTGGATCAAGGGAAATCAGATCACTTTCCATTTGGGTGATAACTCGATTGACATAATCGGGACTGTACCAGAAATGCGGATTATCGCCGTCCTTCTTGCCGAGAAGGTCGGCGACGACAAGGACCTTGCGATTGGCGTTTGTGCTTGCCGAGAGAAGAGAATTCCCCCAACTGTCGTAGCCGGCGCCGTTCAAAACGACGTAATTGGCGGTCGCAAAGAGTTTGGCGTCTTCGGCGTTACTTTCGTATTCGTGCGGGTCGGCGTTGGGATCCGAAACAATCGAAGTGACGGAGACTTGATTGCCGCCAAGCTGGGAAATGAGCGACCCCCAGAAGTTCTCGCCAGCGATAACGGTAATCAGTGGACTGTGGGCGGCGCTGCTTTCGGGCGGCTTTCGAATGACAAGAAAGATCGCGGTGACGGCTATGACGCTTGCGATAAATATCCAGTGTTTCCTGTTCATCGATTCCTCCGCGCCAGACCACTCAACGGACCCGCGGTCGCGACCCATGCGCGACCCTTCTTAATGAGCATAGGCATGGAACGGCAGTTATGCAACTCAGTTGCATTTGCATTCGGGTCCGCTGCGGGCATTCTAAAGTTGGTAGGGGGATAAATACGGTTCGTCGGGAGTGGGAATCGAATTCACCGCGTCGGCGTCAATCACAATAAACTGAGTGCCGTTGCGGTTTTCCGAACGAAGCGTCCCGCCGACACGGACCCAATCGTCGTTATGCAGCCCAGATATCTGCGATGATTTCACCGCTACCTGCATGGGCATGGCGTCAGCGGCGCAGCAGACCACAACGAATCGAAAAAGAGTGAATTCACCCGCGGGGAGGGTGTCATCCTTGAAAACGCGGCCTTCCACGACGACGTGGTTTCCCATCAAGCGGCTGGTGTGTTTGGACAGATAGGCGAGGGAGATCAACTCATTAGCGCCGGGAATCGCGCTGGTGTCGATGTCGGCGGAAGTGGAGTCCAAAGCCGAAGTAAATCCGAGGGACCGCTTCTGCAGCGCGAAGCTGTTCAGCCCAGACGTGGCCGCGCCGGAAACGAGATTGCTCATATAAAGAAGGGGCAATAACAACATACCGCCACGAACCCAGGCCGCCAGGCGAATTCGCCCCGACCCAGCGTGCGCCGGGCGGATAATCATGGCCAGTAAAAAGAACATGAGGATAAGCAAAGTGGCCAACTGCAGGGGCCACAACTGCGGCCGGAGAAACAGCGTGTACCGGCCGAAAATCAGGAGCGAGCCGAGCACCAGGGCCCAAACGCCCAGGACGAGCCCGCGCCATCGACTCATCGGTGATGCAAATATTGCACTCATCTTACACCCGCCGCAAAGAAGCATTGCCAAGCCACCATTGATCCCAACACCAACCCGTAGATTAGAATCATCAGCGCGACAAACGTCTTTTTCCGAACAAAACTCAGATACATCGCAGACAATTTCAGGTCGAGCATCGGGCCAACCAGCATGAATCCCATTTGCGCCGCCAGCGGCATGGTGGCGCGAAACGACGACGCTACGAAAGCATTGGCTCCCGAGCAAAGGTTCAGCGCCACCGCCAATCCCATCAGGAGCAGAATCGCGACGACCGGTGCGTGGGCCAGGGCGAGGAACGCCTGTCTCGGCACGACGGTCTGGCAGATCGACGCGACGAAAGCGCCCAGGATAAGGAATTGGCTGACCTGCAGAAAATCGTCACCCGCGTGGTTAATTGCTTCAACCAGCCGCCCCCAGATCAGTGCCTTGTGAGGCTTGTGGTCGTGATCGTGATGGTGGTGGTGATCGTGATTGCCATGATCGTGATCATGCTCGTGGTGATGGTCGTGATCGTGGCTGGCATCGTGCTCATGGCTATGAGCGTGGTCGTCGTGATCGTGTCCACAACCGCAATCGTGGGAACTGGCGGCGCTCATCGCGGGATCAAGCAGCGCGGTATGGCCGGGAAACCATCGGTCGACGACCAGCGCCGCCCCCACCGCGATGAAATAGCCAAACCCCATTCGCGCCGCCAGGATGTGCCAGTTCCAATTATAGGCGATCAGCGTGGACCAGCCGGTCAATACGTTCACGGTCGGTCCGGCGAGCATGTAAGCCATGGCGGTCGAGAATGGGATGCCTTTTCGCACTAGCCGCCGTGTGAAGGGGATCACGGCGCATTCGCATACCGGCAACAACAGTCCAAGGCTGGCAGCCACGAGAATTCCGAGGATCTTTCTCTCCGGAAGGACGCGCAAAACCCAGTCCCTGGGAATGAACACCTCGAATACACCGCCCAGAAGCGAACCCAGAATGACAAACGGCAGCGCTTCAAGAACAACGCTGACAAACGACAGCCCCAGTGTGCTTCCCGCCGGTGTTCCACGCAGCGCAAGGAAAAGGACAACGCCCAGGAGGACAAATACCCCACCGGCGACTGTCCACAAGGAAACGGGTTGCGGAACTTCGTATCGGACCGCTTGCTGTTTAAGCGTCGGCGCATTGAGAACTTGCAACGACCGCGCCGAACCGGCAGGGCGAAGCGGTGTTACAGTTTGGAGGTCAGCCATGGGACAAACAAACCTTTCCCCACCATTGGGGGGCGCGCAATAATAGTCCCTTACCACACACTAAATGTCCAGCGAGGGGCAAAGTTGCAAAAAACCGATCCAAAGACGCCCTCGCCGTCCTGATTCACAGACGATCGCTTGTGGAACGTCAGGAATGGCAATCCGGACAAGTACCATGAACCAAAACTTCCGAATAAGCGACGCGATACCCGCGGCGCAGGCCGCTGCGCTTGGCCGCCGGGACCGGCAGGGGGGAATCGTCCAGGCACTCAACGGCGCCGCATTCGTCGCAGACAAAATGGGCGTGTTCGTGGCGGGCTTTTCCCTTTGGGTCGCCCAGGCCGTAGAGCCAGACCTGTTCATCGCCGCGGGCGCGATGGAGAAGGTTTTTTTCGGTGAGCGTGTTGAGAGTGCGGTATAGGGTGACGTTGTCGGTGCCGGCGGGGAGACGCTCAAGAATCTGATGGGCGCTGAGCGGCTGTTTTTCCCCGGCTAGCACCTCAAGCACGGCCACGCGGGCCGTGGTGCGGCGCAGTCCTGCCTCGCGGAGCAGATCATCGAGTGTTTTTGCGGGCTTGATCACCATTTCATTCTAGCAATGAATCCGGCATTCGCCCAATGCGGCGGTGCGTTTGACGTTCATTGCCAATACGGCTATCGTCACGGCTTGCCTGTTATGTATCTGGTGTGAAGAAGTTTAACCGGATGAATTTTCCGGGGCGTGGCGCAGTTTGGTTTAGCGCGCTTGACTGGGGGTCAAGAGGTCGCTGGTTCGAATCCAGTCGCCCCGATTCGCTGTAAGTCATGCCGAACGCAAAAGAAGCGTACCTTGCCACGTCGGCAAGCGCGGCTCTGAATCCGAAAGCCAAGACGGTATGTACCGTTTTGGCTCAACGATTGGAGGTCGCGTCATGCCGCTTCTCACACAGTCCAATCCCAAGTATCGCCGGCACCGGGCCAGCGGTCAGGCCGTTGTTACCATCCACGGCCGCGACCATTACCTTGGCCCCTGGAACACGAAAGCCAGCAAGGCCGAGTATGACAGGATCATCGGCGAATTCCTCGCCAACGGCCGGCAGACAGTATTGGACGCTACGAATATCACCGTCTTGGAGTTGATCGACCGCTACTGGACGTTTGCCAAGGGCTATTACCGCAGACCGGATAACACGGCCACCAGTGAAGGGCATTGCATCAAGTTGGCCCTCTCCCACGTCCATCGGCTCTATGGTTCAACGCTGGCCCGTGACTTTGGCCCGTTGGCGCTGGAGTGCTGCCGCAACGCCATGATCCAAGAGGGGTGGGCGCGCGGAAGTATTAATATTCACGTTGGACGCATCAAGCGGATGGTGAAGTGGGGCGTTGCCGCCGAGCTTATCCCGCCATCGGTGCATCATGGATTATCCGCCGTCGCCGGCCTGCGCGCCGGACGATCAGACGCAAAGGAGTCTGAACCAGTAAAGCCGGTCGATGATGACGTGGTATCCGCCACGTTGCGGCATTTGTCCACTGTGGTTCGGGCAATGGTCGAGGTCCAGCGGCTTACCGGCGCACGACCTGGAGAAATCGCCGCGATGCGGACGGTGGACATTGACACCAGCGGTCCCACTTGGAGGTACAAGCCGCAGTCTCATAAGACACAATGCCACGGCCATGATCGAGAGATTTTCATCGGACCCAAAGCCCAGTCTGTCATACGACCATTCTTGAAGCCGCTGAACCCTACGGCACACCTATTCAGGCCCGTGGATGCCGTTGCCGAGCATCAGGAGCGATTAGCAACCGCCCGGCAGACTCCGATGAGTTGCGGCAACGTCCCTGGATCAAATCGCGTTCGCAAGCCACGTCGCAAGCCGGGCGACGCCTATTCAGTCAATTCCTATCGACGTGCAATCGCCCGTGCCGCTGATGATGCCGACCTTTGGGCTAAGGGTGGACAGGTGATTGCCAATGATGAGCGGATTGTCCCACGATGGCACCCG
>JBEKYH010000124.1:0-19079 GCA_049511115.1 Tepidisphaeraceae bacterium
CGCGGGTTTCGTCGATTCGAGCCGGCCAGCGCGAATTGACGTAGGCTAAGGTTGCCACCTGTTTGGCGTATTCAACGAAGGCGTCCGCCGAGGGTTTTGGCAGGGGGGATACGCCCGCGTGGTTGAAAAAGTCGTAATGCTCAAGGATGGGAAAAATGTCGGGGTTCCCGATAGTTGTCTTCAGATCGATCATGGTGGAGTATAATAACCGACGGTGGCGGATTTCCTGATCGGGTAAACCTCTAAAGAGGGCGGATTCTTGAAATTGGCCAAACGAATGGCGCGGGTTGCGATTGCTTGGGCCGCGGCGGCGGCTGTATGCACGGTTGCGCCGGCGCGCGCGGACGATATCCTGACGCGGACGATTCCCGGCAAATGGGTCGAGCCGATGATTCCGGAAAACGACCCGGAGCCGTATTACCCGGAATATGACGCCGATAATCCGCTGGCCAAGGCGAAAATTCAGGTGAACGCGGGGCAATATCGCCGGGCGCTGGCGACGCTCGCCAAAGCCGATGTCGCGCCTAAATCCAAACCTGAGGCGGCGCTCATCAAAGCCGAGGCGCTGGCGGCGCTGGGGCGGGAGCCGGAGGCGCTGGATTTGCTGGCGCAGCCGGAATTTGCGAGCGAATTGAAACTGCAAATCCTCCGCGCCGATCTGCTGGGCCAACTGGAGCAATACCCGGCGGCGCTGGCGATGCTGAACCAACTGGTGGCGGCGCATCCGACTTCCATTGCCGCGCATTATTACCTGGGTTTGTATAGCGAAAAGAGCGGCGATTACGACGCGGCGACGAAGGCATACCAGTGGTTTAACGATCCGCCGCAGAGTTACGTCGATCGGTGGCGCAACAATCCGCATTCATTCAATGATGCCGAAGAGGTGGTGCTGATCGGAAAGGCGCTGGATCGGTGGGCGACGCTGACGGGGGCGTATCAGCAGGACCTGGGTCTTCACAATCAGTTCCTGTCGATGTTCACGGCGGCATACAACCGGATCGACGCCGAGTATTTTCCGGCCCACACGGCGGCGGCGGCGTATTTTGTGGCGCATGACGACCCGGACCACGCGGCGGAGGAATTGAATGAAGCCCTGACCGGCAATCCGCACGATCTGGCGGCGCACGCGCTGGCGGGCAAGATCGCGGTGGATGGATTTAACTTTGCCGCGACGGAGCAGCAGATCGCGGCCATCCGCGACGTGAATAGCGATTCGATTGACGCGGAACTGCTGGATGCGCGCGACTTGTTGCAACAGCGCCGGCCGGAGGAGGCGGTGGCGCCGCTGACATCGGTGCTGGCGCGGCGACCGAATAATATCGAAGCGCTGGGGCTGCTGGCGGCGGCGCAGGCGGCGACGCTCGACGAAACCGCCATGACGGCGACGCTCAAGCGAGCCGACGCGATACAGCCCAAGAGCCCGGTCGCGTATTTTGAATTGGCCGAACAGCTCGGCGGGCTGCGGCAGTACGATCGGTCGGCGGCGATGTACAAAGTCGCGCTGGCCCGCGCGCCGTGGTGGCCGGATGTGCGGAACGGGCTGGGTTTGCTGATGACGCAGAGCGGGGAGGAGGACCTGGCGCGGGTGGTGCTTGAGGCGGCGCACGCCGTCGATCCATTCAATGTCCGGGCGGTGAATTACCTGAAACTGCTCGACCAGATGGATAAGTTCACCAAAAAGGAGAGCGCGCATTTCATCGTGATGTACGATGCTACCGAAGACCCGGTCATTCCGGAATATTTCTCGGATTATCTGGAAAGCGTGTACCCGATTGTGACCGGCGATTTCAAGTATGAGCCGAAGGTGAAGACGCTGATTGAAGTTTTCCCGACGCATGAAGCGTTCAGTGTGCGCACGGTCGGATCGCCGTGGATTTCCACGGTGGGGGCGAGCACCGGTAGGGTGATCGCATTGGCCGCGCCGCGTGATGGGGCGGGCGGAGCGTTTAACTGGTCGCGCGTGGTGCGGCATGAGTTCACGCATACGGTGACGCTGGGGGCGACGGAGAATCGCATCGCGCTATGGTTTACCGAGGGGTTGGCGGTGTGGGAGGAGCATTCGCCGCTGCAATGGGAATGGGTGCCGATGCTGCAGGACGCGGTGCAGAATGACAAGCTGTTTCCGATCGAAAACCTGACCTGGGCGTTTGTGCGGCCCAAAGGGCCGAATGACCGGCAACTGGGGTATGCGGAGTCGGTGTGGATTTGCACGTACATCGAGCAGACCTACGGCCACCAGGCGATTTTGACCATGCTGGACGAGACGCGTAAAGGTCATGATGTGGACGCGATGTTTCAGGCGGGCGTTCATAAGTCGGCCGACGCGTTTTTTGTGGAATTCAAGGCGTGGGCGAAGAAGCAGGTGGATGGGTGGGGGTACGACGAGATCAGTTCGGCGAAATATGAAGTGCTGGTCGGCGAGGCTGATGAACTGATTAAGACGCAGGAATACACCGGGGCGGCCAAGCTGTGGGAGCAGGTCGTGAAGCTGCGGCCGATGGATTTGCTGCCGCATGAGCGGCTGATGGGGATTTATCTTCAGCTTAAGGATTCGGAAAAGGCTGAGGATCAGTTGGATATTCTGAGCAAGGTGGAACTGAAGGACAATCGGTATGCCAAGGTGCTGGCGAGGCTCTATGAGCGGACCGGCAAGCTTGATCTGGCGAGCCAGCGGGCGCTGCAGGCGGTGTACATCAATCCGTACGACATGGCGGCCCATGAACTGCTGGAGGATGTGGCGACAAAGGCGGCGGCTGGCGCGACGGACGATGCGGATAAGGCGAAGTACACGGCGCTGGCGGATAGGGAGAATCGCGTGATGCCGATTCTCAACCAGTGGCTTTCGGAAGCGCATGATACGGGCGATAGCTCGCCGGCGCCGGCGCCGACGGCTCAATAGGTTAGGACTGAGGACTGAGGGCCGAGGACTGTTGACTGAGGAGCAGAAAAAAGGGTTTAAGGGTTCAAGAGCTCAAGGGATCGGGAGGAGGGACGGGCTCTTGCCTCAGGCCCCTTTTTGAACGGATCGACGATGGATGCGCGGTTGTTAACCATTTCGAATTTTCAGAAGCACATTGGGGAGCGCTACGGGCAGGTTGACCGCGAGCGCGGGTCGGCGAAGACGTTTTTGTGGTTTGTGGAGGAAGTGGGAGAGTTGGCGACGGCGCTGAATGCGGGGAACGACCGGGAGAATCTGGAGGAGGAGTTTGCTGACGTGATTGCGTGGTTGTGCACGCTGGCGAATATCAACGACGTGGATTTGGCGGAGGCGATCAGGAAAAAATATCTGGGAGAGAAGCGGCCGGAGGGGCATAAGTAGGCAGGTGGCGATGAGCCTGATCGGCGAGCAAATTCTCCTGCGGGTGTACCTGCAAAGCGCCGATCGCGCGCCGCATACGCCGACATACGGGCGCATCGTGCAGGCGGCGCGCAAGGAAAAACTGGCCGGGGCGACGGTGATTCGCGGCATTGCCGGGGCGGGATATCACGGCATCCTGAAGAAGTCGGCGCTGGCGATTTCCGAGCATGTGCCGATCATCGTGGAAATCGTGGACAGCCCGGAAAAGATCGCGCGGTTTGTGCAGGGGCCGCTGGACGGAATCATGATCGGCGGGATGCTTACGCTGGAGCGGGCGGCAGTGATGATGTACCGCCACCGGGCGCAGGATCAACCTAATCACTTGCAACTTGCGCCGGAGCTACCGGCCCTTTCGACAGTGCCCGCGATTTCGCCGGGGAGTCATATGACCAGCCAGGAACAAAGCGTTTTACTTCGGGTTTTCATCGGCGAGTCGGACAAATTCGATCGCAAGCCCCTGTATCAGGCGATTCTTGAAAAAGTGCGCGAGCTGGGGCTGGCGGGAGCGACCGTCCTGCGCGGCAGCGAGGGGTTTGGGGCGCGCAGCATTGTGCATGGAGCGGGGCCGCTGGTGATGTCAACGGATTTGCCGATTGTGATTGAGATCGTGGACGCGGAGGAAAAAATCAAGCTGCTGCTGCCGCACCTGGAGGCGATGGTGAAGGAGGGGATGATCACGATGGAGCATGTGGCGGTGTTTATGTATCGGCATGGGGAAGCGCGGTGATTTGCTTACTCGCTCGCCATGTACCGGCACCGCAATCTTCCCGTCCGCCCATCGGGCGGTGGAATGTAGCCACGGGTGTAGCGCAGCGCAACCCGTGGAATTCGATGGATGAATAAAACGACCCCGGCAGGCGTCGAGGAAATGAGGTTCACGAGATTGGCGCTCGCTGGGCACCAAGCTTCCTTCGCCCGCTCCGGGGCGAAGAAATTCAGATTAAGCCGCCGCGTTTTACCACGGGTTGCGCTTCGCTCCACCCGTGGCTACAAGCCGTCGCCCGCTTCGGGGCGAAAATGGGGGACCAATTCGGTTTTCCACGAGTTTCGCTCCGCTTCACTCGTGGCTACAGTCCTTCGCCCCGATGGGGCGAAAGCCGTATGATCTGGTTTGATGTCTCGGCTAGACGCTCCATTGCACTACGAACTTCTGGCGAAGGAGGCGCGCACGCACGCGCGGCTGGGGCGGGTGACCACGCGGCATGGCGCGTTTGATACGCCGGCGTTTATGCCGGTGGGCACGCAAGGGTCGGTGAAGGGGATTCTGCCGGATCATGTCGCGGCCAGCGGGGCGCAGATTATTCTTGCCAATACGTATCACCTGATGCTGCGGCCGGGAGAGCAGGTGGTGGCGGAGTTGGGTGACCTGCATCGGTTCATGGCGTGGCCGGGGCCGATCCTTACCGACAGCGGGGGGTTTCAGGTTTTTTCGCTGGCGGATCTGAACCGGATCAGCGACGACGGCGTAATTTTTAAGAGCCACATCGATGGGTCGGTGATCCATCTAAGCCCCGAGCGGAGCATGGCGGTGCAGAATGCGCTGGGGGCGGACATCATCATGATGTTTGACCAATGCCCGTCGGGGACGGCCAACGCGGAGGAGCAGCGCGCGGCGGTCGCGCGGACGCTGGCGTGGGCGGCGCGATGTGTTGCCAGCCACGGGCGGCCGGACGGTCAGGCGCTCTTTGGCATCGTGCAGGGGGGGACGGACCTTGCGCTGCGCCGGAAATGTGCCCAGGAACTAACCGCGATGGAGTTACCGGGCTATGCGGTGGGGGGGCTGGCGGTTGGAGAGAGTTATGACGATATGGTCAGCGTGTTGAATGATGTGACGCCGACATTACCGGACCTCAAACCCCGATATCTGATGGGAGTCGGCTTTCCGCGCGATATTTTTGCGGCCGTTGCGGCGGGCATCGACATGTTTGATTGCGTGCTGCCGACGCGAAATGGGCGCAACGCATATGCCTTTACCGCGGGCGGCCCGTTGCGGCTGCGCAATAGCGGTTTTGTGCGGGATTCGGGGCCGATTGAGCAAGGTTGCGATTGTTACGCCTGCCGCAATTTCACGCGCGGGGCCGTGCGGCATTTCTTTTTCGCGGGGGAGATGCTTGGCCCGATCCTGGTTTCCGTGCATAATATGCGGTTCTACCAGCGGCTGATGGCGGATATTCGCAAGGCCATCGGTGGAGGAGTGTTTGAGCAATTTCGCGCGGCTGATCCCAGAGCGCTGCTGGGACCCGGCCAAGCGTCGGGCAAAAATGAAGGCGGCGGCGCTGAAACTGGTTGAGCCGCCAAAGCAACTGATCTGAAAAGCAACTGATCTGAAAGGAAGAGCTTTCTTGAACTCGATTCTGTTTTTGATCGCGCAAATCGCGCCAACGACCGCGCCCGCCGGGGGAGACGTGGCGCCGCCGTTCTGGGCCAACCCGTCGTACATGCTTTATGCGGTCCTGATCGTGGGAATGATTTTTGTCTTCACCAGTTCCGGCAGCGCCAACCGCAAGGAGCAGAAGCGGCACAAGGAGATGCTGGCCAATTTGAAACGCGGCGATCGCGTGCAGACCATCGGCGGGATATTGGGTTCGGTTGTGGAGGCGCGCGACAGCGAAGTGGTCGTGAAGATCGACGAAAGCAACAACACCAAGATTCGCGTCGTGCGCGATGCGATCAAGAAAGTGACCGCGGACGAACCGGAAACGTCGAACAAGTAACCCGGGGGCGCTAAAGCGCAAAAGAGCGAAGTTAAAGGGCGAGAGAAAGAAGCGAGAGACGAGGACTCATGCCAACTAATTATTCAGGTCGAGTGACGCTGATCCTGGTGATCGTCATGGCGGCGATCATCTGTATCCTGCCGCCGCAGACCATGTTCCAATCGGGTTTGAGTTTCCGCGAGCGGACGATGCTCAAGCCGGGCATCGACATGGTCGGCGGAGTGAGCCTGATCTACAAAATCCGCCCGCCGGAAGGGGTGAGCGGTTCCCTGAATGTAGGGGCCAGCACGTTGGCCGAGCAGGTGATGGAGGCGCTGAAAAAGCGCGTCGATCCTGACGGCGTGCGCAATCTGGTGTGGCGGCCGATTGGCAGCGATGAACTGGAAATCCAGATGCCGTTGGCGCCGCACTCGGAGAACGCGCCGGTCATCCGCGAGGCTTACACGAAATCGCAGGCCGCGCTCGAGGCGACCAATATCCATCAAAGCGACGTGCTGGATGCGGTGGCGATGTCGCCCGGACCGGATCGGGATAAGAAGCTGAGCGACCTGAGCCAGGGTGATCCGGCGCGGCTGACGCTGTTTAAGTCGCTGGCGGATATGTCGGATCAACTTGCCGCCGCGCGAGCGCTGGCAGCCAAACCGGGGGTGACCAAGGCGGAAAACGAGCAGGCAGCGAAGACTCTGGATGAGGTGGGCCAGAAATTCGACGACGCCAAGGCGCACATTGAAGACGACAACATCACGACGGCGGATTACCAGGCGATTCTGGACGGCCTCAAGACCGATCCCACTAAATTCCAGCCGCAATTGGACGACTTGAAAACTCGCTATGCCAATTTTCCGGCGCGCCTGGCGGCGATGAATGATTTCCAGCAAAAGTACGCGGACTTTGTGACAGTGCGATCGAGTCTGGATGACGCGGCCGACTTAAAGCGGTTGCTCAAGGGTTCGGGCGTGCTGGAGTATCACATCGTCGCATACGATGTGAACGATCCTCTATATCACCAGATGTACGATCGCATGAAGCCTGGCGGTAAAGGGCCTGGCGCGCAGCCGGGCGATAACACATACCGCTGGTATGAGGTGGATCGCGTTGATCAATTTGATAAGCCGGGCGCTCCGCCGCAGACGGTGGAATGGAACGACAAGCATTACATTCTCTGTCTGGTGACGCCTGAGGCGTCGATGACCAAGAACCAGCCGTGGGCGCTGGAGAGGTCCTATCCGACCAGCAATGCCCTGGGCGAGCGCTGCGTCGGGTTCCAGTTTGATGTCAACGGCGGGCATCTTTTCAGCGATCTGACGACTCGATGGGAACCAAAAGCGGGGAGGTCGTTTGAATTGGCGATCGTCCTGGACGGCAAGCTCATCAGCGCCCCGGTTCTGGAGAGCGCCATCACCGGCGGCAGCGGAATCATTGAGGGGGGCTCGGCCGGTTGGTCGGATGAAGACTTCCAATATCTGATCAACACTCTCAACGCGGGCAGCTTGCCGGCGCAGCTTGAAGACGAGCCGATCAGCGAGCGGCGCGTGGGCGGCACGCTGGGCGCGGATAATTTGCACAAGGGCCTGGTGGCGTGCGGATTCGGCCTGGTGGTGGTGGCCGTGTTCATGGTCAGCTATTACTACCTCGCGGGGCTGGTGGCGTTCTTCGCCATTATCCTCAACTTGATTCTGATCCTGGGCGCTCTGGCGGCACTCAATGCGACGTTCACGCTGCCTTCCATCGCGGGAATTGTGCTCAGCGTGGGAACGGCGGTGGACGCCAACGTGCTGATCTTTGAACGACTTCGTGAAGAGCAGCATCGCGGGCTGGGGCTGCGCCTGGCGCTGCGCAACAGTTATGGCCGCGCCTTCAGCGCCATCATCGACTCCAACATGACGAGTCGGATCACCAGTTTCTCACCAAAACGATTTTCGGCCTGCTGATCGATAAGGTGGGCATCAAGCACCTGGGCAGCTTCCCGCTGACATTCCCGAAGTGGGACAAATTGCTCAAACCCAATATTGACTGGATGGGCCTGGCGTGGATTTTCTATGTGTTCAGCGCCATCGGGATCACCACCGGTTTGGCTTTCTTCGCCTTCTACGCCGAAAAGAAGCAGATGCTGGACATCGAATTCGCGGCGGGAACCAGTGTGGAATTTGAGCTGAAGGATCCGATGTCCATCGGCGACGTGCGCGATTTGATCGACAAGGCCGACCGCGACGCGATTCCAAGCCCCAGCGTGGTTTCAGTGGGCGGGGATCAGACGGCGTACCAGGTCATTACGCCCAGCACCGACGCGCCAAAGGTGAGAGACGCCGTCGTCGGCGCTCTCGGCAGTCGGCTTAAGACGCAGCTTCCCAGCCGGTTTGACGGCGTGGACGATCCGACGGCCGCGGCGGCAATGGGCGACAAGATTCTCTTTCCCATCCCAGCCGATCTGCATCTGTGGCCGGGTGGAGACGGGCCCAAGGAAGCGGCCGATTTTTCAGGCGGCGTGGCGATCAAGCTTTCCAACATCAGCCCACCGATCAGTGCGGCGGAAATCCGCGCGCGCATTGACCGCGACAGGCCGCAGACCCCGGGGGCGGAGAAGTTATCCAGTGTGGTGGTGATTTCGCCGGTCGGCGATGACACGCCCACGACGACGGCCACGGTTCTGGCGGCCAATCCGGGGATTCTCTATTCCATCGACCGCGAGGGAGACTGGATACAGGGTCTGGCCACGCCGGCGTGGAATCTGGTCAAGGGCTCGGTCAATCATGAGGCGACGCTGCGCGGCGTCAATTCGTTTAACCCGTCGGTTGCCGGCGACGCACGCCGCGACGCGATGATCGCGCTGACGCTGTCCATTCTGGTCATCATGGCCTATATCTGGGTGCGATTCGGCAATCTGAAATACGGCACCGCCACCGTTGTCGCCCTGATTCACGATACGGTCTTTACGCTGGCTTCTCTGGGATTTGCCCATCTGCTGGCCGACTCATGGATCGGCAATGCACTGCAGCTTGAGCCGTTCAGAATTAACCTGACGGTGGTGGCGGGCATTCTCACCATCATGGGGTATTCGATGATTGACACCATCGTCGTGTTTGACCGCATTCGCGAGAATCGCGGCAAATATGGGTACCTGTCGCGCCTGGTCATCAACGACGCCATCAACCAGACGTTATCGCGCACGATCCTGACCTGCGGCACGACGACGATGACCGTCGCGTTCATGTACTTCCTGGGCGGGGCGGGCATTCACGGTTTCACGTTTGTGCTGCTGACTGGCATATTGGTCGGCACGTATTCGTCGGTGGCCATCGCGGCGCCGATCCTGCTCTACCACTCTGATGCGGAGCGCCGCCCCCCGACGGGCGGGGCGCCGCAAAGCCGGATACCGCAGGATGTTGGGGTTGCGCCGAATTAATGTGCTTCCCCGATTGACGGCAGGGCCGCGATTGTGTTAACTATTGTTTAAACAGCGCCGGTTCTTCCGGCGCGGACTGCGGAATTCCGCGGCCGATGACAAATCAATCATGCAGCAAACTGGGAAAGGAGTCCCACAATGATGCGCAAGGATGTGCAGTTCGGTCTCACCATCGGCGGGTCGCTCGCCGCAATTCTGGTGATCTGGGTTTCTCTGGTTGACTTTAAGGGATCGAAGAAGGTGCAGGACGTATCGCTTGCGCCGGCAACGATGCCGTCGGATGCGACAGCTTCGGCGCCACAGAATGTCGCGCCGCCGATTGATCTGACCACGCCCAGCGGGCCAGCAACCCAGCCGGCGAGCCTAGCGGATTCTTCGACCTCAACCACGGGCCAGGATTGGAACCGCCTGCTGCAGACCGGCAACGCTCCAACTCTCTCGGCCACAACACCTGAGCCGACGACACAGCCGGCGTTGGCGTCGGCGATACTTGGATCGAGCACGCCTCTCGACGCTGCACCGCCGGCGGGCATAACGCCTGATTCGCTGTTGGCCAGCCCATCGACGCGGCCGTCGTCGGCGATGGCTTCCACGGGTGGCCGGACGCATAAGGTGGTTGCAGGCGAGAGCTTCTTTACGATTGCCGTTGCCGTTTATGGCGACGGGCACTACTTTTCGCGCATTGAGGATGCGAATCCCAATGTGAACCCCAACCGTCTTAAGATCGGGACGGTGCTAGTGATCCCCAGTATCGACGGCCCGATCGCGCATCCCTCGCAATCCGCCGCATCCACCAGCGGCACGGCAACGCTCGCGTCGGCCTCGCTGAAGCCAGGCGCGACGGCCGACCTTGATCCCTCCAAGAGCTACCGCGTGCAACCCTCTGACACGCTGATGGGAATCGCCCGCAAGCTCTATGGCGACGGCCAGGAATGGCAGAAGATTTATGATGCCAACAAGGACGTGATCGGGGCCAACCCGGCAAGGCTGAAAGTGAACATGGTCCTGAGGCTGCCGGTCGAGCCGACGGTGGTGTCGGCGACGACGACGAATTGAACATCGACGGCAAAGTGAAGTCTATGCGCGGGTCAGGCTCTAAACAGTCCTGACCCGCCTATTTTTTGCCTCTACTGTTCTACTGATCCACTGCTCTGCTCTGCATGGCGGCCGCAGGCGGCCATTGCCCCAGGTGGGACTCGAACCCACACGGGCCTTTCGGCCCAACGGATTTTAAGTCCGTAGCGTCTGCCATTCCGCCACAGGGGCTAAAGCTGGACTTCCCGCTTAATATCGCGGAAACGTCTGATTTTACAAGGGTTCGAGCGCCTACCACTCCGGTCCGGAAATCGCCCTTCACTCCACCAGAATCGTTTGACCGAGGCCCCCGTTGCGCAAGGTTTGCGCAAGGCTTTTTCGCTATGGTCACCTTACGGACGGGTGGCGGGCGACAGCAGGTCATCGCCCGAACGTTGGGTGGCGGTGGGTTGCGTGGTATCGAGGACGCGGAACGGCGTATGCGGGGTCAGCCAATCACTCGGCAGAATCGCGGGAGCAGTTGTCGTTCCCATCGCGGCAATCGGTCTAGAAGCCGCCCCTGCCGTTTCCGCCTCGATTCGCGGAAACGACAAGCCAACAGCACTCTCCAATCCGATGACCGCCTGGTGATAGGCCTGAATCGCGTCCTCGTAATTCTGCAAGACACCCACGTATTCACGGATCGAGTTCAGCAGGTCGTCGAATTGAGAATTGCCGAGTTTGAAGGAAAGCTGCGCGAGCTTGACGTTTTCCTCTTCCTGCGGAATGGTGACGTTCCGATAGAAAGCCACGTCTTCGGCCGCGATTTGCAGAGCATTGAGAGCATTGCGAACATCCTGCTTGACCTGCCCCTGGAGCGTGACATAGGTACGTTCGGTTTGCTCCTGCTGGTCCTTAGCCAGCCAGTAATTGACGATGCCGGGATCAAAGATCGGCAGTGAAGTGCTGAAGCTCGGGCCGCCGGTCCATTTCTTATTCCCGTCGCGTGCAAAGTCAGCTCCGAACGTCGTCTGGGGGATGAAGCCCAGGCGCGCGAGCGTTACAGAGGTGTCGGCTATTTTGCGGTCATAATCGGCGCGAATGAGGTCCAGGCGATATTTGCCCGCCAGATCCTCAAGCCGTTGCTGCTGAGGCAGGGCGTCGATGACATTTGGGGCCTCGCTGACGCTGGCTGGAAGCTGCCAGTGGGGCGCGGACTGCACGCCCATGAGCCAGTTCATTTGTCGCGCCGCGCCGTCGTATTGAGTATCGTAGTGGTGGGCCTGGCGAAGAGAATCTTCATAGGCGATGACGGCGCGGTTGAAGTCGGCGCGCGTGACCAGGCCGGCCTTGAGCTGGGCTTGCGCTTCGTCAACGGCCTGTTTGTACGTGTCGGCAATTCGCCGTTGGAGCGCGCCGTCGCGGGTGATGTAGACCAACTGGTCGTACTGGGTCTGAACCTGCTGGGCGAGGCCAAACGCCTGATTGGCCACGTCGATACCCGCCTGCAAGCGCTGCGCCTTGGCGATGGCCACCTTGTGCGGCTGCGTGAGAAAGCCATTAATCGCCTCGGTAATATCGAGGTCAAATGCCGTCGCGGGACCGGTGCCTGAAGAGATGGGGAAATAGAACGCGCCGGTTTGCCCAAAGCCCGGATTATCCAATAGGCCCGCTTGCACCAGATTCGCCTGGGCGATAGCCAGGGACGCCGACTGTGTTACCAGCGAAAAATTATGCCCCAGCGCCCGGCGTATTGCCTCGCCGGGTGTCAAATCACCAGTCGGCCCGGCCACCTCCGCGCGCAAATCTGTTTTAAGCAACTGCGCCGTGTCCAGCGCAAAGGCGTAGCGATCGTTGAACATCTGGTTCACTTCCGCCAGATGTTGCGCGTCGGGATCGGGTTTCTTCCATCCTTCGCAGCCGCTCAGCGCCGCTGCACCGAGAAGCGCAATCAGACAGAGGCTGCGGGGAATTGGTCGGCGGGGAGTCATCTCAGTGAATCATCCCCTCCGGCGCGGTCACCTCCGCCGGGAAAGTCCTTTCGATGAATTCGTAAAGCACCGGCAAAACCAGGAGCGTGAGCAGAACCGCCGAGAGCATCCCACCGACGATCACGCGCGCCAGAGGCCGCTGGATTTCCGAGCCGATGCCCGTCGAAACTGCCATCGGCAACATGCCGACGCCGGCGATCAATGCGGTCATCATGACAGGCCGAACGCGATCTTTTGCGCCCGTCACCACGGCTTGGCGCAACGGCATCCCCTTGGCGCGATAGTGGTTGAATTGCCCGACGAGAATGATGCCGTTCTGAACGCTGACCGCGCCAAGGGCGATGAATCCGATGGTCGCCGAGACGGATAGATTTGTATGGGTCAGAAACAGGATAATGATTCCGCCCGTGATGGCGAAGGGCAAATCGCAAAGCACGAGCAGCGCATAACGAATTCGCTGGAACGCCCAATATAGCAAGACCAAAATGCCCAGGAGCGACAACGGAACAATCACCATCAGCCGGGCATTCGCTCGCTGTTGGTTTTCAAACTGCCCTTCCCAAGTGACATCGTAGCCCTGCGGCAGATTAAGTTGATCGCGGACTTTCTGTTGCGCTTCGGCAACGAATCCGCCCATGTCCCGCCCTCGAATGCTGCATTTCACCGCGATGCGGCGCCGGTTGTAATCCCGCATGATGCGGCTGGCGCCGGTGTCCAGCTTGATATTGGCCAGGCTCTTGAGAGGTATGCGCTGGCCGGTGGACGTATCGACCCAGAGATCGGCGATGCGCGCGACATCGTTGCGCGCCGCCGGCGCCAGCCGAACCGATAGAGCGAATGTACGCTGGCCTTCAAGAATATTTCCTGCGGCTTGCCCGCCCAAGCCAGTTTGAACCAATGAAAGAACCGTCTGCGCGTCGGTTCCATATCGCGCCACCGCCGGACGATCCACCTCGATCTTGAGTTCCGGCTGCCCCTGGAGTTTCTCGACGTCAAGGTCAGCGTTTCCGGGAACCGTGGAGATGATTCTTCCCAGTTCTTCGCCCTTTTGTTGAAGTAAACCCAGATCGTCGCCAAATAGCTTAATTACCAATTCTCCCTGCACTCCGGACAGGGCCTCTTCATAATTGTCCTCGATATACTGCGAGAAGTTATAGTCGCATCCGGGAAGTTGCTGGAGTTTGGCGTTCATCAGCGCGATCAGGCCGTCTTTGTCCACGACAGCGCCGGTATTGGGATCTCTTGTCATCCATTTGTCGCGCGGCGGCAGAAACACGGCGACCTCGATGTGATTCCAACCCTTGTCGTCATAGCCGTCTTCAGGCCGCCCAAGTTGCGTCACGATTTCCTGTGATTCAGGAAAGGACGCGAGAATCGCGCGAATTCTTCGCTCGTTTTCCTTCGCTGCGTCGGGCGAAATCGACAGCGGCATGTCAACGTCGAGCCAGATATTGCCTTCATCGAGCTTCGGCAAAAACTCGGTGCCCACGCGGCTTGCCATCCAGACTGCGGTTCCGGCGATCAACAGTGCCACGCCCAGCACCGCCGCCTTGTGGTCAAGAAACACGCGTATGACATGGCCATATCCGTCGCGCAGCCAGCGCGACACGAAATTTTCCTGAGCGGCGCGCCCTGCTTTGAGCAGCCAGACGGATACCAGAGGAACCAACGTGAACGTGACCAGCGTTGCCCCGACGATGGCGCCGGCGAAGACCAGAGCCATCGGCCTGAAAATGCGCCCCTCGACGCGCTGAAAAGTGAAGATTGGAATCAATGCGACGATCAAAATGAGTTGCGAGAAGAGCATCGCCCGCGCCAGGCCGGCGCTGGTGTCGCGCACCACCAGAGGGAAATCGCTGTCGGGAGGCGCCGCCAGCTTGGCCACGAGAATGGCCTCGACGATGACGACCGCAGCATCCACCAGAATGCCGAAATCCACCGCGCCGAAGGAGAGCAGATTGGCGGGTATTCCCTTGAAGTACAAGGCCATGAAGGCGGAAAGCAACGCTAGGGGGATCACCATCCAGATCACTACACTGGCGCGAATGTTGCTCGTAAAAATCACGCTGACAATCAGAATTAGAATTCCACCGAGCAACAGGTTGTGCAAGACCGTGTGTAGGGTCGTTTCGACCAGGTCTGTCCGATCGTAGGTGTTCACAATCTGGGCGCCGGGAAGCACGACCGGCAGCACGTCTTTGTTAAGGTGGTCTACCTGCTTTTTGATCCCCTCAATGACCTTCAGCGCATCGGTCCCCTGACGGTTGAGGACAACGGCTTCAACAATGTCGTCCGCCTGTTCGACGCTGCCATCGGCGTTCTTGCGATACCACGCGGTGATCCCCTGGCGCGGCGCCGGACCTGTCGTCACATCGGCCACGTCCTTGATGTAGACGGGCTTGGCGCTGTACGTCGCCACCGGAACATTCCCGATGTCTTCGACTGTTCGCAATAGCCCCATGCCGCGTATGACCAGCGCCTGCTCGCCGTTCTTGAGGAGGTTCCCGCCGATATTCAAGTTGTTATTCTGCAGGACTTGGAAGACCTGCTGGAGCGTGACGCCATTTTGGCTCAACCGCTCCGGCTTAACGACGACCTGATATTGCTTGATCGCGCCGCCATACGTCTCGAAATCCCCGACCCCCTCCACCTGGCGGAAGGCCGGCTCGAGCACCCAGTCCTGAACGGCCCGGATTTCTTCGATTTTGTGGTAGGGATCTTTGATGACATACCGGTAGATCTCGCCGGTGCTCGTGGTCAGAGAACTCATCTGCCACTGCACGCCGGGCGGCAGGTTCACTTGTTGCATCTGGTTCAAGACGTTGGCCCGAGCGATGTTCAGATCAACGTCGTCTTCAAAGGTCATCGTGACCACGGACAATCCGAAAATGCTGGTCGAGCGCATCGACTTCAGTTGCGGCGTGGAATTGAGCTGTTCCTCGGCCGGCAGCGTTATCTGCGCCTCGACATCCTCAGCGGACTGGCCGGGATACTGCGTCAGCACCTGCACCTGCGGATCATCCACGTCGGGAAATGCCTCGACCGGCAGCCAGTAGTAGGCATAGATGCCATGACCTATGAACAGGATGGTCAACGCCACCATGACCAGTCGTTGTTCGACGGCAAATGAGATGAGTTTCTTAATCATCAGTGGCCCGGCGGACTAATGGAGGAGTACGATGACAATTTGAATTTCGCTTGCCCGGCGAAAGTCATTGCGCGACTGCAACAGGCGGCGAGCCTCCGGCAGATGTTTGCTGCGCGTGTTCCTGTTCCTTCATTTCGTTGAGCAGGCCCACGCCGCCGCTGACAACGATCAGATCATTCGGATGCAAGCCATCGGCGACCCGCACCGAGCCGGATGATTCATCCGCGTTGCCGGTGTTGCGGGCCGCGCTCCCGGCGGCCGCTGAGGCCGCGTCCGCGGCGCCGAAGCCAACGTCCACCGGTTCAACCTTCACCGGCGTTCGCCGGAAAACAGTGGCATTGCCCTTCTGCCCCACCTGCACGAACACAAAGGCATTGTCTTCCACGCGCTGCACGGCAGTCGCGGGAAGGACAATCGAGTTCTTCCCATCATCCACGGTGACCACCATCGTGCCGTACATGTCCGAGAGAATGTGGCCGTCGCTGTTGTCGAGCAGGCCGCGCAGCTTGACGCTGTGGGTGTTGGGATCGAGCACGGGGCTGATCCAGTCGATCTTCGATTCCCGGGCGCGGTCGGGTTCGGAGGTGAAGTAAACCTTGAAGGTCTGACCCGCTTTCACGCGCGATAAATCCCGTTCATATACGTCGGCCCAAATCCACAGCGTGCGTGTATCGGCGATGGTGAAAAGATTGGTCTGCGGTACGGCGGTTTCACCCCCCGCCACAAATTTCTCGGCGATAACGCCACCCCGAGGCGCCGTCAGGACATAACCCATGCGCTGCCGCCGCAAATCCTCCACGCTCCTTTGTGTGGCCGCGCTTTGGACTGGATTTCCGGCCTTTTCCGCGGTCTCCTCCTGTACCGCCTCTTTTCGGACATCGTCAATGTCGTTGTCGGTAAGGCCGAAGACCAGCAATTGCTGCCGCGCGGCTTCTTCGGCGGCCTGGTCCTTCATCACCGACGACTCGGCGTCAATTAGCGCCTTTTCAGAGACGACGCTGGCGCTAAACAGCGATTTTGTGCGCGTCAGGTCATCCTCGTCGATCCTTAGTTGAATCAGCGATTGCAGCCAGGCTGCCTTATCCTGGGCAAGATCATTAGATTCGATCACGCAGAGTTTGCTTGGGCCGCCCTCGTCGTCTGGCCCTTTCACAATGTCGCCCAGCCCCACGCGGATGTCAGTGACCTTTCCGCCGAAGAGAGCGCTGACATGGGTCACCGTATCCATATTCAGTCCGGATTTGGCGGTGAGCGTCAGGGTCATCGGTACATCCTGCGCCTCCACCTTCATGAGATCGATCCCCGCCGGGCCGAACACGCTGTTATCGACGGCGATGGTGTCGCCGTCTGCGATGAACGGGCCGGCTTGCGCCGAACTGTCATCCGGCGCGGTCGGTGGAGTCGCCGCCATCGTGGACAACAGCGGCTTGCGGAAAAAGACGCCTATGACTCCGGCCACGACCAGAACTATGGCCACTATGACCCAGGCTGCAGATGGTTTTGCCGTCACGGCATTCCTTGGCAAGAGTTTCAAGCCGCCTGCGTAAAGCGCCTCAGCGCGGCCGATGTTAGGATTATCTCCCGCACTGATGATCCAACCCTTGCGCCCAGATTATTCTTTGGTGATTTTCGGCGTGGTTGAGCGCCACGTTATCAGCGCTTGATGACCAGCCCCTGGCCCGTGGGAATCGGAATGACCCGATATCCCCTGGCCTCAAACCACGGGTCTTCCGCCAGCTTTTGCCGGCGGTAATTCATGGCCCATTCATAGTCGTCCAGGATGAGCATGCCTCCCGGAACTATTCTGTCGAACAACGATTCCAATGCGGCAAGCTCAGCATCGGGTTCGTTTAAGTCGAGATGAAGATAGCAAATCCGCTGTGGGGAATTCGCCGCAAACACGCAGGGAATCTCGCCCTTGATGACCTTCACCTGAGGGTAGGGTGAAAACTTCTTCCTGATCCGCCCATACAGTTCTGGTCCATGTTCAGGCATCGCGTGATGGCGCATGCCCGGAGTATGCTCGAACAAATCGTACGCCCAGAATTGCTTTGGAAACTCTATGCCGCCGAGATAGTCGGCGACCGTCTTTACCCCTACCCCCAGATAGCATCCGCACTCCACGAAATCGCCATCGAGATGGACGCAGTGAAACGCCGCGCAGGCCAGCACGTAGCGTCGCCAGAGTATTGCCTGATCCGCCTGGTCCGCAAGGTTGCTGGACCACGCCTTCATGAATGCCTGGTCATCCAGCATGGAGTTGTTCTTGCCCCAGGTGAAGAGATTGTCCCCAACAAAATGGCCGTGGCGCACCCGCTCGGCGGCGATTTTCATCAATGCTGAAAAGATCGCGTTATCCGATGTTCCAAAGAATATCGGGCAGAAGAAATCTTGCGCGTCGTTCCGCTCCGGTTTACTGAGCCGCGGAAGTTTCATGGGGATTATGCAACCTTCCCACTGTCGGAGGTTGAAACGGAAAGCACAGCGCGTAAATCTACCCAAAGCGTCTCACCTCACAGTGACCGGAACATTATAAATTGGTTATCTGAAGCGCCCGCGATAGGGGCTTTCTGCTGGCGGTGGGCAGAACTACGGTGAATGTTGTTTCGTGATCGACGACACTCTGCGCCGTAATCTGTCCGCCGTGGGCATGCACGATTGCATGGACAAGGCTTAAGCCCAGGCCGTTACCCGATCCCGATCGACTTTTATCGGCCCGATAGAAACGCTCAAAGATGTGCGGGATGTCTTCCGGTGCAATGCCCGGCCCGGAGTTGCGGATGCAAAACTTCGCGTCAGGACCGCTAGGGACCAATGAAAGCGTAATGGCCCCCCCGCGCGGTGTGTACTTCACCGCGTTGTCCAGAAGGTTGGCCGCCACGCGTTGCAGCTTCTGAAGGTCGCCGCATACCATCGTGATTTCCGGCGCCTCCATGGCAACATGCAATCGCTTCTCCAGAGCCGCCGGCTCGTAGAGCTCATAAAGCTTTCGCAGCATTGCGGCGAAATTGAAAGAGGTCACATCGAGATTGATGACCCCCGCCTCCGCTTCGGCGATATCGAGCATCGTGTTAATCATGCCCAGCATCCGGTCGGATTCCTCGATCGTGCTGGCCGCCATATCCTGATAATCGTCATTGGATGATGCGCTGGTGAGTGTCGTTTCCGCCAACCCGCGAATCCTCGTGATCGGGCTGCGCAGCTCGTGCGCGATGTTGTCATTAGTGGCCTTCATTCCTTCCACCAGTGCCTGGATACGTCCCAGCATTCGATTGATGGTCACCGCCAACTGATCGATCTCGTCGTGCCAACCCGTCGTGGGCACGCGGCGCTCCAGCGAGCCGTGGGAAATCTCATTGGCGGTATTGGTTACCTCTTGAACTCCCGCCAAGGCGCGCCGGGCCAAAAACCATCCAACCGGCATGGCGATGACAATCAGGCCAACCAAGAT
>JBEKYH010000125.1:0-12494 GCA_049511115.1 Tepidisphaeraceae bacterium
TCATCGGAAAAAACCGTCGTCAAATTGCGCCGGCGGCACAGCCACGACGCCCAACGCGCGCCGGCTGTTCGCGCTTCCGGCGGGGGGGTGTAAATGACTCTCGCCTTGCTTGCCAGGGCGGCGGCGATGAAGCCGTTCGGCGAAAACGAGTGGACAATATCGGCCGGACCGCGGCCCCACAGCCAACTGACGTGCAGCTTGGAACCGCTGCTGAGGGTGAGCGTCGTCGATTCCTTAAACGCGCCTCCCAGAGCGCAAACCAGCGATCGCGTCTGAAAATCCGCCGTTTGATCGAGGAGATAGGCAAGCCGCTTCATTCGCGGCCGAAGGTTAGCCCAAGCGTCAGGCGCTCGCCAGAGGCAGGAAGAGGGTGAACGTGGTTCCGCGGCCGACCTGGCTCTCCACTTCGATGCGGCCGCCGTGGTGCTCGACGATTTCCTTGCATATCGCCAGCCCCAAGCCCGTGCCTTTGGTTTCGCCGGGCCGGGCCGTTCCCTTGGTGGTGAAGAAGGGCTGGAAAATCTTCGAGATCACCTTTTCCGGAATGCCGCAGCCGGTATCGATGATCTGCAATTTGGCCTGATTGGTTTCCTCACATCGCGCCGCCTTGACCGTCAGCGATCCGCCGCGACCCAGCATCGCCTGGCGTGCGTTAATGAGCAGATTCAAGAGGACTTGCTCAAGCTGCACTGAATCAGCCAGGAGTTTCAAGTCCGGCTCGATCTGGACGCGCAGTGCGATGCCATCCTTTTGCGGATCGCGCGCCAGCACGGTCAGCACTTCATCAATAAGATTCTGCGCGCTAATCGGACCGAAACTCGATTGCCCGCGCGCCAGGGCCAGCATGGAAACACAAATCTTCCCCGCCTTGTCCGCCGACTGGAAAGATTTGCTCAACGCTTTTCGGACCAGGTCCATGTCCGGCTTGTCGCTCTGAGCGCTGGTCAGGGCATATTGGCAATAACTAACGATGGGCGTCAACAGGTTATTGAACTCATGCGCGATAACCGCGGCGATGGTGCCGATGGTCGCCAGGCGCTGGGTTTCCGTAAGCTGATGATGCAAGCCGTCAAGCTGCGTCTGCGCCTCGGCAAGTTGCGCCGCCAGCGACGATTCGAGATCTACCGTAGAAGTGAAAGACTCGGTCACTGCCCCAGTCATCGGACGTGGTAAGGGGTCGGGATGAGCCGTTACATTTATCGGCGGCGCGAAGAAAAACGAATTGAACCGCAGAGGCGCAGAGGACGCGGAGAGTTCCGGATAAATCGGCAGGGCCAGCACTTCGCCGCAGGCGCGCTCGCTTTCGGGCAAATCTCCCAATTTACCGCCGAGATAACCGAAGCACTCCTGAAGGTGCAGCGGGATCGGATAATAGATCGCCGATCCGATTCCCTTGTCGGCCAGAACCTGCTTGACCCGGTCGCGGTCGGGAACGCGCACGACGTATTGGTTGTAAATACTCCAATTGCCATCCTGGATGAATGGCCGCGTGATCTTCGCCGAAGCGGCCAGCAGGCTGTCGTAGAGCGCCGCGTTGGCCCGGCGCGCGGCGTGCCAGCCTTCCAGGTATTTGAGTTTCACGCTCAGCACCGCCGCCTGCAGGGCGGAGAGGCGGAACATCCCGCCGATGAGCTTGTGATGGTAGGTATGGGCCGATCCATGCACGCGCAGCAGCCTGCACGTCTCGGCCAGGTTTTCATCGCTGGTGCAGATCGCCCCGGCGTCGCCAAACGCGCCGAGGTTTTTGGTCGGATAAAACGATAAACATCCGGCGGTTCCGATGGAGCACGCCGCCTTCCCGTTTCGCTTGGCCCCAATCGCCTGCGCCGCGTCTTCCAGCACGGGAATCCCGCGCTCGGCCCCGATCGCATTGATCGGTTCCATCTCCGCGACCTGCCCAAACAGATGCACCGGCAAAATCGCCTTGGTATTGGCGGTCAACTTGGCCTTCACCGAATCGGCCGCCAGGTTATAGGTTCTCGGATCGATGTCCGCGAAGATCGGCTTGGCCCCCAGCCGCGCCACGCTGCCGGCGGTGGCGAAAAACGTGAACGCCGGCACGATGACCTCGTCGCCGCTTTTGATCCCCAGCGCCATCAGCGCGCACAGCAAAGCGTCCGTGCCGCTCGATACGCCGACGGCGTACTTCGTGCCGCAGTAATCGGCCAGCGACTTCTCAAATTTTTCCACATGCGGGCCGAGGATCAAAGCCTGCTGTTCGCAGACCTCGTCGATGGCGCGGCGAATTTCATTGCGGAGGGGAAGGTACTGCGCTTGCAGGTCAAGTAATTTCACTTTCATGGCGGGACAATCTCCTGTGCGTCCGGCCGCCGGCCGGGCGACAATGCCACGTATAAGAAGATCGCGCCGATAGTCAACATGATCCACCCGTTGTCCGGCTGAAACCGCGTGACAAAGTCATGGATTCGCTGCGAACGGCCGGTGTCAAAGCCCAGCAGCATCGTGCTGATCCCGCCCGCGGCGATGAGGGCGACGACAATGTGCAGGATCGTCAACCCCGGCGACACCGCAATCACCAGGCACGAAGCCGCCGCCGCCCACATCTCATACCGCACTCCCATCTGGCACAGCACGTTGGGCATCAGCGTCCAGATCGCCGCGAACGCGACGAGAATGCGCGGGTGATTTCGCCGCCCCTGAACGGCCGCCCCGATGGCGCACGCGGCCATCAGAATCGCGAAGACCACAATCAGGAACGTTCGCACGTCGAGTTCCACTTCCGTGCCATCCAGCCCCCAGTCGTGAATCCAGCCCGTATAGGTATTGCCAGTGCCGCGCCGCGGAAGATGCAGGGCGTCTGCGATGTCCGGCGGATGCACAATCATCGCCGTGTCGTACACGTCCCATCCAAATCGCGTCTGCAAAATGTACGGCAGATTGCCGACGGGACCGACGCTCATCATGGTGTGCTTGCGGGCCCCGTATTCAAACCCCACCGTCTTCCACGACCAATCCCCGTGATACAGATACGCGCTCATCCACAGCGACGCCGCGAGGATCGTCGCCAGCCAAACTCCCAACCCGCGCCGAGGCAAAAGCCAGGGGACAATCAAAATCGCCAGCAGCAACAGCGGCCCGGCAAGGCGCGGCAATTCGCCATCCGCGGGCCAGCGCCGCAGCACCAGCAGCGTCGCGAATATTGTGCCCATCAATAGCGACAGGGAGAAAATGGTAAGTTCGCTGATGGACGTTGCCGATGCCTGCCACTGCTCGGTCGATATCCCGCGCCACATGGCGCGCATTTCCAGCCAGAACGCACCAATCTGCCGCCGCAGCGCCGGCCGATAGAGACTGAGCGCGCATCCGATGATCGCAGCCACTGCCACCGCGCCGATCCATCGCGTCGGCCCGGCCGTCCAGACCGGCGGCGTGTCTCCCAAGACCAGCCACGGGCTAAGCACCAGCCCCGCCGCCAGCACGCATCCGACGATCAGCCGCACCAGCGAACCCCATCTTCCGGCGAACAGCGGCCAGAGCGCCAGCACCGGCGCCGCCACCAGTATTTGCCCCTTGAACATCACCCCAACGCCCATCACCAGCCCGGCCGCAAACCACCAGTCCAGCGTCGCCAGCAGCGCCGTCAGCATGAACGGCGGCAATACCCACACGTCCCATTGCGGCCAGACATGCGCATCCATCAGCACCGAGGGATCAAACCACATGAATAGAGCCGCGACCATTCCCGCCGCCCAACCCCGATGCACCGGCGGCAGCGCGCACAGCGCTCCGCACATGACCGCGAATAAAAACGCGATCTGGGCCCATAGCGTCCACGCGGGCCAGACTTCCCCCTGCGGGTCCCGCGGCGGCATCGGCGCTATCGTATCGCTGGTGTTAAATGACGCATCAACCGTGCGCGTCACGCCCCAGCCGCTTTCGGCGCAGGCGCGGTAATGGATGGTTGTGTGCGGCGCAAGATTGCGGATCGTCTGGCTCACATCATCATTGCCGCAATCGGCAGGGGTGGTGTGGTTTCCGTAGGCAGCGGTCGGTCCCCAGTCGAGGTGCCAGCGCGCATCGGCTCCCTGGTCGCGCACCGTTGCGGAGATGGTGGCCGATATGGTTCCATTGGCCGCCTGGGAAAGAATCGGCCGATCGGCAAAGGCAATCGAAGGCCCGATTCGCGCCGGCGAGGGCGTCTCGGCGATTCTCACGGCATAGAAAAACACCGATGCCGTCAAGGGAAAAACCAGCAGCCCCCTGATCGACCGCAGCGGCGTCGGCGCCCACGGAACCAGCCGCCTTTGGGGCAGCAGCCAGCTTTGCCAACCGGTTCGCGCTCCCGGCAGCGCCGGCCGTCCCCCGCGATTCACCCATATCCACACCAGGAAGAACGCGCACAGCGCCGCCCCCGCGACGGCGTACGAATTGCCCAGCAGGATCGGCGCCGCCACATCCTCGTCGGCCAATGCCGCTCGGTTGCCCGTCGCGTCGTAGGTCAGAATCCAATGCCCCGGCCAGCCCTTGTAGCCGGGAATCGACCGCTCCGTGTACCAGGCCCACATCGTCATGGACCACAGCCGCAGCGGCGGATAATCCAGGTCGTAATTCCCGTCCGGCGGCACGCCGACGACGAGGTCCTGGTAAACCTGATCTTCGCCACGATAGGCCTCCCAGAAGGTCAGCGGCCGCTCGTTGGGTTTGGACGGGTCCGGCGCGGCGCGGGCGATGGACCTCGTTGACGCGCCTGCCACGACACGCGATGGGCTTGGTTGCGTGGCCGCCTTGGTTGTGGCCGGGCGCGTGCTCGACCTCGCGTGCTCGACTGGCTTGGGCGGCGGCAAATTCGCGAGCCGTTCCGCGGTGCTGAGCACCAGCATCCCCCAGCGCATTCCGCTGGCCACGTTGTCATTGAGCCGGATGCTGCGCGTGTTCTCCCAGACATCCTCGCGCAGGCTCAGCCCCGCGCGCAGCGCCCAGACGCCCATGGCGATCAAATAGCTTGCAATCAATAACCAGACAATCAGGCGAACCCAGAGTGGATCGGCTCGACTTCGCCGGCGAATTTCCCGCGCCGCCGCGGCGGGCAAGGGCGCAACATCATTCATGGAAGCTGCAACTCCTCCCGCGGCGGGCGGCGCGCCGGGGCGATTGCCACATAGAGGAAAACCGCTCCGATCATCAGCATGATCCACCCGTCATCGGGGTGAAACCGCGCCATCAGGTCGTGCAATCGCGGCGAGCGCGCTTCGTCAAAGCTCAGGAGTTGCGCCGCCACCATCCCCGTCGCCAGGATCGACAACACCACGTGCAGCAGCACCAATCCCGGCGAAACCGCAATCAGCAGCGCCGAAATCGCCGCTCCCCATATCTGATATCGCGCCGCCATCTGGCAAAGAATATTGGGCATCAAGACGAACACGGCCGCAAACGCCGAGAGCACGCGCGGATCATTTCGCCGCGCCTGAATAGCCGCCCCGATTCCCGCCAGAATCGTCACGACGACAAACACCATCATGAGGAATGAGCGGATATCCAGTTGCACGGGGCTTCCATCCAATCCCCAATCATGCACCCAGCCGGTGAATTGGCCATTAGGCCCGCGCGTGGCCAGGCGCAGCGTGTCGGCGATATCCGGCGGATGGAAGGTCCAGGCGAGGTCTGAAATATCCCACCCAAACCGCGATTCCATGATCTGCGGCAGATTTCCCATGCCGCCTTGTCCCAGGGCCATCTGATAGTGTTTGCGCGCGCCGTATTCAAAGCCAACGGTCTTCCACGTCCAATCGCCGTGATACAGATAGGCGCTCATCCAGATCGACGCCGCCAGAATCGCCGCCATCCAAACGCCCAGCGACCGCCGCGGCAAAAACCAGGGCGGCAGGAGTATACCAAGCAAAAGAAATAGCCCCGCGATGCGCGGCAAGTCCCCGTCGGATGGCCAGCGCCGCAGAACCAGCAGTGTGATGAAGATAATCCCCAGCAGCAGGGACGCGCAGAAAACGCCCAGCCCGAGCACGTTGGTTTGCGCCTTGCGCCGCTGCCCGCTCGCGTCATCCTCCGGGACGCGACCGTTCCACTCGTCTTTCAATTCCTGCCAGATCAGCCGGCCATGTTCGAGCACCGCCCCGCGATAAAACGAAAGCGCCGCCGCGATCACGCCCGCCGCCATCAAGCCCTGTATCCAGCGCAGCGGCCCGACTCTCCAATCGCCTGGGCCATTATCGAGCACCAGCCACGGGAACAGCACCAGCCCGGCCGACAGCACAAACCCCGTTACCATCCGCCCGATGGCGCCCCATCGCCCGCCCAGCAACGGCCAGAAAAAGAGCAGCGGCGCGACGACCATCGTCTGCCCCTTGAACATCACGCCGACGCCCAGGACAACGCCCGCCATGAACCACCAGTCCAGCGAGGCCAGCAGCGCCGCGAGCAAAAACGGCGGCAACACCCAGGCGTCCCACTGCGGCCAGACGTGCGTGTCAATCAGCAACGCCGGATCAAACCAGATCAACAGTCCCGCCACCAATCCGCACGCCCACCCCCGGTGCGCCGGCGGCAAATAGCGGATCGACGCCAGCATCATCAGGAAAATCACGCCGATCCGAAGCCACTGCGTCCAATCGAGCCACGCCGCGCCGTAATCCAGCCGCGAGGGCATGGGGGCCAAGCCGTTCGATGTGTTGAACGTCTCATCCGCCGTGTTGGTGACCCCGCGATCATTGCGGGCGCTGGCGCGATAATGGATCGTCGTCGCCGGCGGCAGGTCACGCAGCGTCGCCGCCACGTCTTCGTCGCCCGCCCCCTGCGGTGTGGTCTGGTTGCCGTACATCGGCGTGGTTCCCCAATCGACATGCCACTGCGCGTCGCTCCCCTGGCCGTCAATCGTCGCCGTGATGATCGCGGAGATTTTCCCGTCGGCGGATTTGCTCAACAGCGGCCGCCCCGCGAATGCCACCGCGGGCGGCGGCGATGAAACCGGAATCTCCGCGATCACCACGCCGTAAAAGAAAGCCCAGCAGGTGATGGCGAAAACGATCAGCCCGCCGATAAATCCGCGCGTCTGACGTATCGGCGTCTGCTTCCACGGCACCAGTCGCCGCCGGGGATAAATCCACGAACGCCATCCCGTCCAGCGCCCCGCCATGTTCGGCCGCCCGCCGCGCCACGCCCAGACCCACACCAGGAAAAAAGAAAACACCGCCGATGCGAGAATGCAATAGGTGTTCACCAGCAGCACCGGCCCGGCAATGTCTTCGTCAACCAGCGCCCCGCGATCTCCCGTCGCGCTGTAATGCGGCTGATCTCCCGGATGGTACGGTCCCGGCCAGCCGCCGAAATTGGGAACCTGATTCTGCACATGCCACGTCCACAGCGTCATCGTCAGCAAGCGCATCGGCGGATAATCCAGCCCGTAATCTCCATCGGGCGACTCGCCCACCACGAAATTCTGGTAGACCTGATCCACACCCTGATAAACCTCGCCGAACGTCAGCGGCCGCTGATTTTTATCGTTCGGATTGGGCGCGGAGCGCGCGATAATCGTCGGCGGATGCGGCGGCGCTTTGGGATTGGCCGGGTCGCGCACCGGGGTCGAATTCAGCAGCCGCTCCTCGGTGCGAAGAACCAGCGATCCCCAGTTGATGCCGTTGGAAATATCCCCGTGAAAGCGGATCGTGCGCGAATTCTGCCAGATATCCGTGCGTAAACTCATTCCCTTCCAATAGGCCCAGTTGCCAACGGTCAGGATGTAGATCGCTATCGCCGTCCACAGCAGGGCCCGCATCCAGAGCGAATCCCGCGCCGGAGATTGGGCCTGTCGCATGGGCGCCGCCGCCAGGATAGCGCCCGACGAAGCGTTTTGCTCTAGTGTCTGGGTGCTCATGGCGGCAACAACTCCCCGCGCGAAGGCCGCCGCCCCGGGGCCAGCGCGATATATAGTATTACCAGCCCGATCACCAGCATGATCCATCCATCATCCGGGCCGAATCGCGTCATGAAGTCTTCGATGCGCGGCGAGCGGCTGCGGTCCCAACTTCCCAGCAATTGCCCGCCGATCACGCCGGCCGCGATGAGGGACATGATTACGTGCAGCACCGTCAATCCCGGCGAAATCGCAATCAACATGCACGATGCCGCGGCCCCAAACATGAGATAGCGCTGCGCCATCTGGCACAGAATGCTCGGCATCAGCGCCCAGACCGACGCCAGGCAGGCGAGAAAACGCGGATCATTCCGCCGGCTCTGCAGCGCCGCTCCAAAACCGCCCAGGACAACCATGATGACAAAGACGAGCATCATGAACTGGCGGATGTCCAGTTGCACGGCCGAGCCGTCCAGTCCCCAGTCATGCACCCAGCCGGTGAACTGCCCATTGGGCCCGCGCTTGCCCAGGTGAAGCGCGTCCGCCAAATCCGGCGGATGAAACGTCATGGCCGTGTCGTGAATATCCCAGCCAAAGCGGGATTCCAGGATTTGCGGCACATTTCCCAGTGCGCCGGTTCCGAGGGCCATGCGGTCAAATTTTCGCGTGCCGTATTCAAAGCCAACCGTCTTCCAGGACCAGTCGCCGTGGTACAGATACGCGCTCATCCAGATCGACGCCGCCAGCACCGCCGCCACCCAAACGCCCAGTGCCGCGCGCTTCAAAAACCAGGGCGGAACGAGCACTCCCAGCAGCAAAAACAGCCCCGCCACGCGCGGCAGTTCGCTATCCACCGGCCAGCGCCGCAGAATGAGGAGCGTGACGGTGATGATGCTGCCCAGGAGACAGACGCAGAATACAACCAGCGCGCCGAACGAAACCGATGCGGTTACTCCGGTCCCTGCTTTATCAGTCGCGCCATGCCATTCGTTCTTCAGTTCATCCCAGATTATCGCCGCCGACTCCAGAAGCGGCCGCCGGTAAAACGAAATCGCAGCGGCGATCACTGCCGCCGCCATCACGCCGCCGATCCAGCGCATTGGGCCGCTGCTCCATTCAACCGGGACGTTATCGAAGACCAGCCACGGGCTGAGGATCACCCCCGCCGCGAGGATAAAGCCCGTTGTCAGCCGAGCCAGCGCCGCAAATCGCCCCGCAAAAAGCGGCCAGATCGCCAGGACCGGGGCCAGCATCAGGGTCTGGCCTTTGAACATGACGCCGACGCCGATGATCACGCCGGCTACAAACCACCAATCCAGCGTCGCAGCGAGAGCCGCCAGGAAGAAGGGGGGCAGCATCCACACATCCCATTGCGGCCAGACGTGCGAATCGACAATCACCGACGGATCAAACCAGAGCAGCAGCGCCGCCACCAATCCGCAGGCCCATCCCCGATGAATCGGCGGCATGAACCACAGGCTGCTGGCCATCACCGTGAACAGCACGATGATCCCCACCCATTGCGTCCAGCTCAGCCACACCGCGCCGTATACTTCCTTCGACGGCCACGGCGTGAGCGCGTTGGACGTATTGAACGAAAAGTCATCGGTACGCGTCACGCCTATGCTGTTGCTGGCGGTGATGCGGTAGTGGATCGTCTCATTGGGTGGCAGGTTGCCGATGATCGCGGCGACATCTTCGTCGCCCGCGGATTCCGTGCGCGTCTGGTTGCCGTAATTAGGCGTCAGGCCCCAGTCGATGTGCCATTGCGCGTCGGAGCCTTGCCCATCAATCGACGCGGTGATCGTCGCCGAGATCGTGCCGCTGGAGGACTTTGCCAGCGCCGGCCGGCTCGTGAATTCCACCGAAGGCGGCGGGGCCGGCGCGGGGTTCTCGGCGATCACCACCGCACAGAAAAACGCGGGGGCGCTGACCGCAAAAACCAACAGCCCATTGAGCTTTCCAATCGGCGTTGGCTTCCACGGCACGAGCCGCCGCCGCGGCATGACCCAGGCTTTCCACCCGGTCCATTTGGCCGAGGAAGTCGGTCGGCCGCCTCGATTCACCCAGATCCAGACCAGGAAAAACATGGCAATTGCCGTTACCACGATGCAGTAGCTGTTGGCCGCCAGCATCGGATCGGCGATGTTTTCATCCACCAGCGCCGAAGGGTCGCCCGTGGCGCTGTAAAGCGGCCGCCCGCCCGGATGGTATCGGCCCGGCCAACCGCGGAAATTGGGGACGTGGCTTTCCACCTCGCGCGTCCAGAGCGTCATGGCCATCAGCCGCAGCGGCGGATAATCGAGCTGGTAATCCCCGTCCGGCGGTTGGCCGACCACCAAATCCTGATAAAGCTGATCCGCCCCGTGCAGCATCTCCGCGATGGTCAGCGGCCGCTGGTGTTTGTCGTTAGGGTCCGGCGCCGCCTTGGCGATGACGCGGTCCGCCTTTGCCGCTGGTTTTGCCTTGCCGCCCCGCGCCGGCGGCGGGCTGTTGGCGATATTCTCCGCTCGCCGCAGGACTTGGGTTCCCCAGCGGATGCCGTTGGAAATGTCGCCGTGAAAGCGGATGGTGCGGGAATTGTCCCAGGCGTCATAGCGAATCTGGCTTCCCGCCCCATAGGCCCAGATCGACATCGCCCCGATGTAAACGGCGATGCAGCCCCACAGTAAAACCGCCGCCCAGAGCGGATCGGCTCCGCGTATCGCGCCGCGTGGAGAAGGCGCGGTAATTCCAGCTTCCGCCGGGGCGGCATCCTTTACGGCCGTCAACTCCCGCGATTCAATGGCTTGGCCCGTTCCGCTCGGTTCCGCCCGGTCAAGCATACGTCCACTTTAAGTTGTTTTCTTGCGATGTAAATCGCCACCTGAACGATTGACTGAAACTTCCCGCTTGGCTTTTGTCGCCTTTTCTCGCACCACTTACATGTGTTGTCGATGAAGGAGTTGCATTATTTTTCGCCGCCGGCAAATTTGAGCTTGGCCGCCGCCAAATCGCTCCGCAGCGCCCGGCTCGATTCCGGCGCCGCATGCGGCCGCGAAAGCCAATAAGCAAAGGCTCCGAATACAGTTCCGAATAGGATTGCCGCCGCCCAGATGGGCTTATCGTACCGTCCGGGGAACTCGTCGTCGCCGCGTGCCATGAGGTGCAGGAACTGCGTAAAGCAGAAGAGGCCGCAAGTTAGAACGACGCATATGGCGAATACTGTCTCAATCATGAGGCTCCTCGCATTCCCAGGTTGCCGACTGCCATTGTACCAGCGCGGCCGGCCAATGCTGGTTAGAATCTCTCCCACTCCATGTACTAAGGGAGAGGGGGTTGGGGTGAGGGTTCTTCGTCCTCCGGGCGCACTTTCACCCAAGACGCTGCCGCACTTATATAAATGTCCGCCCGAGCGGAAACTGGACAGGCCAATTCCAGTGGGCCTGGTCGAAATTCATGCCCCTAAGCCTAACGAGGCATGTTACAGATGTTACACTGTTTCGAGTGTTAATTAAAGTATATACTAACACTTTTTTCTTCTGTAAGCACAGGCGTTTGCTGGATTTGTGTTGGCGGACATGCGGTTACAAAAAGACATATGGAGAAAAACTTGTAACATGGGCAAAAGTGGGCTGGCGGGGTCAAAAAGCGGGTTTGATGAGCGTTCAACAAAGTGCGCGGATGACCAGCCGGAGGGCAACCAGCCCCGCCGACATCGGATGATTTGAGCGACAAGCAACTGGCCATCACGTTCACGCATCAGGCGCTGGCGGTGCGATGTTCTTGGCATCGCCAGATGCGGGCGGAAAGGGGGGAAAACGTCAATATTATGAATGTCCCCTTTTCCTCCTTCCCTTTTCCTCCTTCTATATAATGTCCGCCGGAGCGGAAACTGGACAAGCTTCGTTAAGCCTATCAACCCTGGAACTGCTTCTTTGACCACTCCTTGCCCGGAATGGCCGCCTGTCAAATTATTTTTGCTTGCAAATCGGTAGTGGGCGAGTAATGATCTACAAATGATAATCCCACCGGATGACCCATTACGCTATGCGGGATTTTGGCCTCGGTTAGGTTCACTTTTGTCGGATTCAATCGTCCTTCTGCCAATCATGGCACTGGTTCTTTGGGGCGGTTCTGCGTTTCGCCTGTTTGGACTTTATTATCTCCTTCCCGGCACGTTGTTCGGACTTTTTTACAACGTTTATTTGGTGCGTCGCTTTGGCGGCACGCCAGGCAAGTTGATTGTTGGCATTCGCATCCGAAAGTTGGATGGTGAGCCTGTCGGCTACCGCGAAGCATTCCTCCGATATTTTCCACAGTTCGTTCTCACGCTGCTGATGTCGGTGGCTCTGCTTTTCCCTCTGTTTCACATGAGCGATGCCGAGTATTTTTCGCTTTCTTTAATGCAGCGCAGTCGGAGGATGCTTGAGCTTGCGCCGTCTTGGTATAACCCGTTACAGTGGACGCAGACGGCTTGGTTTTGGAGCGAGCTTATCGTGCTGCTCACGAATCGTAAGCGGAGAGCTTTGCATGATTTCATCGCGGGGACAGTAGTTGTGCATAGGACGCCATCGCCTGACGAATCGCTGCAGGCAACAGCCTCCGCGCCTACCAGTTGACCGGTTTATTAAATTTGAACATCACCATTGCATCCAAGCGTCAGCCTCCGCTGGCTGCGCCTGAGCGG
>JBEKYH010000126.1:0-11206 GCA_049511115.1 Tepidisphaeraceae bacterium
GCGATGGGGCATCTGGGGGAGCAGATCGACATTGTGCTTTCAGATGTATCGCTGGGCGCGGGATTGGGGGGGCTGGACCTGTTAAAGCTATGGAAGAAGCAGCAACCCGAGGGGCAATTCATCCTGTTGACGGGACAAAGCCGCTTGCCCGACGCGGTGGCGGCGATTAAGGCGGGAGCGTTTGATTATCTCGCCAAGCCGGTGGCACTAGAGCTGGTGCCCGGACTGATCGAACGAGCCATAAACGCCGCGGGGCGGGATCCGGCGGAGAAAGCGGAGACACGCGTCGGCCGCGAATTGGGCCTGGGGCTGATCGTGGGGCGATCGGCGCCCATGAAGCAGGTATTTTCACGCATCGAGCGCGCCGCCCAAACCGACAGCACCGTGCTGATCCTGGGTGAAAACGGCACCGGCAAAGACATGGTAGCGCAGGCGTTACATCAAAACAGCCGCCGGCGCATGGGGCCGTTTGTGGCCGTGAACGTGGCGGCCGTGCCGGCGACGCTGGTGGAAAGCGAATTGTTCGGGCACGTTCGCGGGGCCTTCACCGGGGCGACGGACCGGCGCATCGGGCGGTTTGAGCAGGCCGATGGGGGAACGCTGTTCATCGATGAAATCGGCGACTTTGAACTCTCATTGCAACCCAAGCTGTTGCGGGCCCTGGAGACGCTGACGATCACTCCCGTGGGGGGCCACGAGGAAAAGCGCGTGGACGTGCGCGTGATCGCGGCGACGAGCCGGAACCTCGTGCAGATGGTGCGCGAGGGAAAGTTCCGGGAGGATTTGTATTACCGGCTCAACGTGGTGCAGATTGCCATCCCGCCCCTGCGGCAGAGGCCCGAGGATATCTCATTTCTGGTGGAACACTTCATGAAGCGCATGGAACGCGAGCGGCGCGGGCCGGCGCGGAAGCTGTCGCCGGAACTGATGCGCCGGCTGCTGGCCCACCATTGGCCGGGAAACGTGCGCGAGCTGCGTAATACGCTGGAGAGCATGATGGTGCTCGCCGAGGGAGACTCCCTGACCGAGGCGGATTTGCCGGACTACATCGCGGCAGAGGGAAAGCCGGCCGGCGCCAACGGTGACGGCGACGACGACGTAACCATGGATGGAATCGAGCATCGGGCGATTGTCAAAGCGCTCGCCGAAGCCGGTGGAAACCGGACGCATGCGGCGCAAAAACTGGGGATTTCGCTGCGGACACTGCAAAGAAAAATCCGCTTGTATGCACTGGAAACCGAGGAAAACGGAGCCGGCGGAGGAAATCCGCAAAAGAAAGCGGATTTCACCGCCCGGCCGCAGTAGCGACCTTGAGGCGCAGAGCACGCAGAGAAGAAAAACATGAATCTGCTTTTGATTTACACCCGCGTCCTCGGCGCCTCCAGGTCGCTGCCGCGACCGGGCGGTTGATCCTGCATTTCTTCGCGTCCTTCGCGTCTTTGCGGTGAGGATTCCTCAGGTTGCGGGTCACGCCGAGCCGAGCTTGTTGCGGAGGCGGCGGACTTTTTCGGTCAGGTCGCGGATGCCGGCGGATTCGGCGGCGGTGGGAGCGGGCGGGCCATCGTCTTCATCGGGAATGTCGAGACTCGACGGCATGAAGTCAGGCGCGTCGTCATCGGACGCCAGGCCCTCGTCATTGGGCGCGAAGGTGTCAGCAGCCTTCTTGAACCAGCCCGTAAACGAGCGGCCGATGGGAAGCGCTTTGCCGCGGCTGACTTCGCCGACGAGCGAGGCGACTTCGTCGGCGTCGGTGATCTGGGCCAGGCTGGTCAATTGCCCGCCGCTGTCGCCGGTCACGACGATGCGCCGGCCGACTTGAATGAGCAGCACCTGCTGGCGCGGAGCAAGCGGCGTGCGGGACAGGACGCGAACCGCCTGCGGGCGGCCGGGGATGACCGTAGCGTGAAAAAACCTGGTGCCGCAGTAGCGAAGCAAAAGAATCAGGCCGATCACTCCGCTAAGAGCCAGCGCGATGTGGCCGCTGTCCAAGTCAACCGTAGGGACTGAATCCGTCGTGCGGCTACCCGCCGGCGCGGGGGAATCATCGCGGATAATCGGTTTGCCGGCGTGGGAGTCGTAGCCGGGCTGGGAGGCGGTTGGGGCATTTGGGGCCGCGGATGGTGCGCCGGACGGAGCGCCCGCGGCGAGGCAGAATCCGCCGAGCAGGAACACCAGCAGCGATGCGACGCGGGAGGATTTCCAAGTTGATCGCATAAGCGGTCTTCCCCCTCTCCATGTACTCAGGGAGAGGGCCGGGGCGAGGGTCTCTCAGCGAAGGCCATCGGCTTGGGCAGATCGAAATCCACCCTCACCCTAACCCTCTCCCTGAGTACATGGAGAGGGGACAGGAGCGAGCAATTCCAAATGCGCTGGTCCTGGCCACGCTTCACATGCCGTCCTCAACCGCGCCGGCCACGATTTCATTGACGCGAACGCAGAAGTTGTCATTGAGGACCAGCACTTCGCCGCGCGCGACGAGGCGGTCATTGACGAAGACATCCACCGGATCGCCGGCGAGCTTGTCGAGTTCGACCACGCTGCCTTCGGCAAGTTTGAGGACTTCCTCAACCGACATGCGGTTGCGCCCCAGCTCGATCTTGACGTTCATCTCCACATCGCGAAGGAGATCGATGCTGGAGACCTGCGCATCCTGCATCACCTGCTGAAACGAGGGAAGCTCAAACGGCTCGGCATCAGGCGCGGGCGGTGATGAGGCGCTATCCGACCCGGCGACGACGGGGTCTTCAAAGACCGCGGCCTTGAGCATCTCGTCCATGCCGTCGGGTTGAGGCTCGGCTGCGGGATCAGCCGCGTCGGCAGGCGGAGCGTCGGGGTCGCTCGCGGCGGCCGGCGCGGGATCGGCGGCAGGCGGCGCGACAGCGGCCGGCGCAGGGGCAGCAGGCGCGGAAGTTTTATCGGGAACGGGATTGGAGGCGGGGGGTTCCTTGGCCATTGCATCACCATCCTTGGCGTTGGGCCGTTGCGAAATCTGCTATTCAAAACGCGAGGCTAGTAGTCGGTGCGAATCGGGATGCACCGAGAGACCAGCACCTCGTTCACCAGCCCGTCGCCCCACATCTGGTCGAGCTGGAATTTTATCTGCCGTTTCAACGTTTCCAGGCCCGGTTCGGAAGCGCCCCCTAACTTCTCCGGGTCCAATTCCGCGATTATGGTCCGGACGCGATCCTTAATCAAGGCGTCGTTGTCCTTGATGTTCTGCTTCACGCGATCCTCGAATTCCGGCTTGGTCGTGACATCAATGCTCACGTCATACAAAAAGGAATGGCCGGAGAGTTTGTTGAGGGCCTTGAAATCGACGAGGTTGATCTCGGAGAGTTGCTTTTTCCCATCGGACGCCTGGGTGGTGTCGGCGCCTTCGCCGGCGGGAGCATCCTTCACCAGGTCGGCTCCCTGTACGGTCTTGGGAGCGCCGCCGGCGAGAAACTTAAAGCCGGCGAAGAGAACGACGGCTTCGACAAGCATCACGCCGCCGAGAATGATTGGCGTCTTTGCCAGCAGCGCGCCCATGCCGCCTTTGGCGGCCGCGGGCTTGGCGCCGCCCTTATCGCCCGCCGGGGCGGCTGGCGCTTCACTTTTCTTGTCGGGTTTGTCAGCCATCGAACAGCCTTTGCCGGATCATTCGCGGACCCCGCGGCGTCTGGGGCGCATTGATCGCGTTATCGATGTATCGGCAAAAGCGACCCGCTCCTGAACGGAGGCTCGTTCGCGCGGTGCGAAGACAAAAGCGAATTCAACCGCCAAGGCCGCCAAGAAATGCAGAAGAAGGACTCACCACAGAGGACACAGAAGACACGGAGGAAAACCAAGATGCAAATTGAATTTGGTTTATGGTCTTCCTCTGTGTCCTCTGTGTCCTCTGTGGTGAATCTTGCATTTCGCCGCGTTCTTCGCGTTCTTCGCGTCCTCGCGGTGAAAAATGCTTTTATTCGCTTATCGGACGGCGAATGATCCGGGCGTATTCAATGGAGCGGCGCATGACCTCGGCGAGGGTTTCGCGGACCATGAGTTTTTCGCCGGTGTCGCAGCAGACGATGGTGTCGGGGGTTTCTTCGACGTAGCGGATTTTATCGGCATTCACTACAAATCGCTGTCCATTCAATCGGGTGAGAGCGATCATAAATCAACCTGCCTGTAACGATGAAACGCTACCTTTGCGAGTTCAAAAGATCGGTCAATAACTGGTCGCTGGTGCTGATTACGCGGCTGGAGGCGGAATAGCCGGTGGACGCGATAATCAGATTGATGAATTCCTTGGAGAGATCGACGTTGCTCATTTCCAGCGAGCTGGACTGAATGGCCCCCGCCCCCTGGGCCTGTGGCGCGGTAATGACCGCATTTCCGCTGGCGGCCCCGGCGGAATATTGATTGTTGCCGTTGTTGATCAGGCCGTCGGGATCGGAAAACGTGGCCAGGGCGACTTGCCCGACGGTCTTGGTCAGGCCGTTGCTGTAGCTGGCGGTGATGGTCCCGTCCTGGCCGATGGAATAGCTGCTGAAGGTTCCGAAGGCAAAGCCGTCCTGCGAGGGGCTGACCAGATTCGACGTCGCGCCGGAAAGAGCCTGCACGCCGCTGAAGTCGAGACTGATCTGCTGGGCCGCGGTTGCGCCGGTGCCGGTGCGGTTGAGGGTGACGGTGCCGCTGGTAGCGCCGGCGACGCCATTGACGGAAATCAATTGTCCCGTCGTATCGAAGGCGAGTGTGCCGGTGGATAGAACCGGCGTGCCGGATTCGTTCTGGGGACTGGTCACGGTGAAATTCCACGTCGTGCCGGCGTTGCTCTTGCCAACCAGAACAGTGGAGACATCCAGGGTGACGGGATTGCCGACTGAGTCGTAAACAGTGATCGGGGTGCTGGTGCTTTCGCCGGTGGCGGTCTGATTCGTTGGCGTGATCCCCATTGGATCAACGCCGCCGTTATCGGTAAGACCGCCGGTGGGAATGGTGAGGGCGTTGGAGGTGCCGACGTTTCCGGTGATGACAATTCCCTGATCGCCGGCGGAGTCGACCGAGCCGATGGTGACGCCGGGAGTCCCGGTCGGCGCGTTTGGGTCGATGGCCAAGCCGCTTTGGTAGAAGTTTTCCAGGTCCTGGACGGTCGTATTGCTGGTGATGGTAAGCGTTTGCGTTGGCAGGTCCCGCCCGCCCTGCTGGGCGTTAAGGGTCAGAACTTGGCCGGGACTATACAGGTCAGTGGAGCCGCCGAGAGCTTGTATTTGGGTCAGCGACGTATTGGCCGTAATGGCTCCCCCGCCGTTCACCTGCAGCGGCTGGCTGGTAAACACGGTCCCCGACGTTGCCACAACGCCGCCGGCGTTGAGTGTGCCGGATAGCGACGCGTTCTGTGTCGCCTGGGCAAGCGTGGCCAGATTCTGAGGCGGAATGGTGATGTTCTGCAGCGTGCTCTGCACGACCTGGAAGTTGGAATTCACACCGTAGCCCTGGACAAAATCGCCGGAGGAATCAACCAGTTGATTCTGGCTGTTGAGGACAAACGCCCCGTCGCGGGTGAAAAGCTGTTGTTGCGAACCGTTCTTCACAATGAAAAAACCGTTGCCGTTGATGGCCAGGTCGCTGGGCACGCCTGTGGTCTGCAATTCTCCCTGGGAGAAATTCTCGGAAATGCTGGCGACCTGAGCGCCCAGGCCGACCTGACTCGGGTTGCTGCCGCCGCTGGTGCTGGTGGCCAGCGAGCCGGTGGAGTCGGTGACGTAAAACTGGGGGCTGAACTGGACGGTGCTGGATTTGAAGGCGGTGGTGTTGGCGTTGGCGATGTTGTTGCCGACGACATTCAGTTCGGTCTGATTGACGACCAGTCCGGAAAGGCCCGTGAATAACGTACTGGACAAAGCCATTGTTTTGATCCGGCGCCCCAGGCGCGATAGGCGGCTCCGCCGCCATGGTGTCCGGCCCCGCTAGTCCATGCGAGGCGAGAGTTCTTCTCAGGCAGTCGCGGCGCTGATCAGTGACGGCGGCACGGTGTTGGTCGCGTTGATCGCCGCCGCCTGCGCCGCAGAGGAAATCAGCGTGTTCTGCGCCGTCGAGGCCGGCGGATTTACGGTCGGCGTGGTCGATGTCGTCGCCGGCACCGGGCCGATGGCGGTCACATTGCCCAGCGGGACGGTGGCCCCGGTATTGAGATTCAAATTGACGTTCGTGGTTGCTACGCCCGTGGGACTTTGTGCCGCCGGCGTCTGGGTAATCGTGATGGTGCTGACCGTGCCTGTCTGGCTGTTACCGCTGGCGTCGGTGCCCATGATCGGGTGGCCGATGAGCTGGGACGCCGCGCCGATCTGGTTTTGCAGCGTCATGCCGGTAAGGGTGGTCTGCAATTGATCGGACGATTCAAGCTGGCCGATCTGGCTCATCTGCGCCAAAAGGTCCTGGCTGCTGGCCGGCTGGAGAGGGTCCTGGTTCTGAAGCTCGGTCACCATCATGTTCACAAAGTCAGAGGGAGTCAGACTTGCGAAGCTGTTGGTGCCCGACGTGTTGGTGCCCTGAACTGCCGCTGTGGGAATGACTGTGTTAACGGTGCTCATGGGAAACGTTTCGGCAAGGGGATCAATGTGCAATCAATATTCGGACTGGGCAATTTGCGCCAGCGCGAGGCTTGCGCAAGCGCGGGCGAAAGTTGCGCGAATTTGGCGGTTGGCACAACATGGCATGACAAAAAGAGGGATGAACGCTGAGGCGCAGAGGCGCTGAGGAAGAAAAAACCAGAGGAATGCGAACCCAATTTCAACTCGAATATTGGCGGATTTTGTGAATAGGCTTCCCTGTTCTTACTCCGCATTTTCTTCCCCCGCGCCTCGGCGCCTCAGCGTTCATTCCTTCTTTCCGCGTCTATCGATATCAGCTCGCCGCGAGGATTGGATCAAGACTCTCACGCCACCATATCAAAGGGATCGCTGCCGGAGACGTTGCGCCACATGCGGCGGAGCATTTCGCGGCGTTGCTGGTCGCGGGTGAATTGCTCGCTGGTGGGCTGGCGCTCGGTGTCGGAGGAGTCGCTTTGGGTTTTCGAGTTATCGCGCGTGGTCTGCGAGACCTGGAGTTTTTCCACGCTCGCGCCGGCCGCCTCCAGGGCGGTCTTAAGCTCGCCCATATTGTGGCTCAGCAGCTTGGTGGCCTGGTCGTTGGAGGTCTGGAAAGAGGCGGAGATGGCCCCGTTGCGGACGGTAACGCTGATTTGCAGATCGCCCAGTTCGGCGGGCGTGAGGCGGATGTGCATCTCGCCGCCGTTGGGGAGAAGCTGGCCGTGCACGCCGCTTACGATCTGGGGGTAATTCGCGGCGGCGAACGAGGACGAGGCGCTGGCGGCGGAAGCGGCGGCGGTTGCAGTGGCGGCCGTGGTCGAGGTTGCGCCGGCGACCGCGCCGGTGGCGGTTGTTGCAGCGGGTTGTGGCGATTGAAGCTGCTGAGCCTGCTGGGCGGCGATGGCCTGGTACGAGCCGGGTTGCGGGGTAATGTCCGCCGACACCGTCGCCGTGGTGGTGGCGTCCGAAGCGGTCTGGCTGGCCGTTGTTTGACTCGCGGCGTCGGCGGTCGCCGTGCCGTCTGCCTTGGCAGCCGAGCCGCGCGGGGCGATGGCTGGATTGGCAGTCGATTGCTGCGAAGTGGTCGCAGTTACGTTGGCGTTTGCCGACGCCGCAGAGGCGGTGCGATTGGGAGCGGTGGTTGATTGCGCTGCGTTGGTTTGAACGGTTTGCGTCTGCCCTGCAGCGGCCTGAGCGGCGGCAGCGACCGACGCGGCGTCCGCCGTACTATCCCCCGACTTTTGCTGCTGGGGCGATTGATCGGGGTCCTTTTGGTTTTGCCTGGGCTGGCCGGAATCAGACGAATCCTGCTGTTTGCTGGAATCCTCGGCGGGCTTTGGCGCATTGGTGCGCGGCGCGCTCTGCGCCTGACTGGCCAGCGCGGCGGCGGTCTTGTTGGAGATCGGCGTTGAAGGGCGGCTTGCCCGCGAGTGCGCGGACTTTGCCGCCGATGCGCCGGCATTGGTCGTTGATTTAGCGGATGGCGCGGCAACATTGGCCGTCGCATTGGCGGCGGAAGCAGCCGTATTCTTAGCCGGCGCGGTCGCGGATTCCTCGGGCTGAGTATCCTCCGTCGATGCAGAGGAAGCGGCTTGCTTGGCCGAGTTGGCAGTCGCGGGCGACGGGCCGGACGCGGACTGCGCCGTTGGCGTTGACGAGGAGGATGTCGGCGCGGCGGGACCCGATGGAGTGGAGTTGGGCGATGGCGGATTGGTATTGGACGAAGCCGCCTGCTGAGTCGCGGATTTGAGAACGGTGTTAAAGGGCACGCTGCCGGGAGCGCCGGAGGAATCGCCGGGCTCGGACGAATCGTCGGGAGACGGCGGCGGAGGAGGAGGCGGCGGTGGAGGCGGGGCCAGGGTCGCGGCGTCGATCACGGGCATGGAAGGTTCACTCCGTTGTCTTTCAGCCGTCGTCAAGGAATCGCCGGCGTCGTATCCGCCGCTGCCGCGGGCTGTGTCGCGGAGGGAGGCTGGCGCATGCGCTCCAATACCTTCTGGATTCGGCTTGTTTCGTCCGGAGTCTTGAACTCTTTAATAATCTTCGCCGACTTCCCCGCGGGCATGGCCTCGAGATATTGCCGCATGGTCTCATCGGAAAGGGTCATGAAAATATCCTTGACCTGCTTGGGAACCATGCTGGAATAAATCTGCAAACTGTCCTGAAATCCCTGGTCCGAGGCCTGCTGCGCGGCTTGTTGAGCGGCCGCGTCCAATGCCTTCTGGCGAGCCTCGAAGGCGGTGCGCTCGCGGGCAAGCTGGGCCGTCGCCAGTTCGATCTGCGCTTTCTGGTCCTCCAGGGCGCGCTGCTGCAAATCAAGTTGCGTCGCGCGGGCGTCGACGGAGTGCTGGATAAGCTCAATTTGCTCCTGAACCGAGCGGCCCGAAGCCTGGCGCAGAAAATCATCGAGGCTGCTGCTGGGCTGAGTGGAAGGCTGCGTCGTGCTGGCGGCGGCCGCGGCGGCGGGAGGAAAGAGAAGGTCCTTAATGGCCAGGGCGCGCGCTTTGTCGAGGTGGCCGGCTCGCCACAAATATGCGGCGCCGCCGGCGACGACCAGGAAATTCAGCGCCAGGGCATAGGCAATTGCGCGAAGGAATTTTTTCATACGGCGTCCTCCGTAACCGCTTTGGGCGCATCAACGTCCGCCGCGGCGGAATCAGTCTCGTCGGCGATGTCGATCTCCAGTTGCAAATCCAGAGGATCAGACACTTGCCCGCGGAAGAACATCTGGTTGGAGATATCGTCCAATTCCGCCATTTCCCGCCGCGACAAATCGGCGCGCCACTGTTCCTGGCGGCGGTCTTTGAGTTTTTCGATGGCCTTGCGGCGCTTGGCCGCGTCGGCGAGGGCCTGCTGCTGAATTTCCGTCTGTTTTTGCAGGGCGGCAAGGCGCTGGACAATGATTTGCCCCTTGCGTTGCACGGCAATGGTGTAGCGGCGATGGGCGGCCAGAAAATTCATGTCCAGCCGCCCAACGAGATACCCGTCACGCAGCGCCTGCGTATTGGATTGCAGAGCCTGATTCAAATTCCGCAATTCCTGTTCAAGCTGGCGGACCTGTTGGCGCGTCATGGCCAGGTCGCGCAGGCGCTCCTGCTCGATCTGCTTGCGCTGGCGGAGAACGCCTTGAAGTTTGAATATGAAGCGAGCCATTTGTGTAAGAGTTACGAGTTCATTCGGTCAATCCAGTTCATCGCGTCATTTCGCTTTTTTGGCCGCCGCGGCGCGGAGGGCGCGGTCAAGCTGATCAATGAAATTGAACAGGTCCTTTAATTGGCTGATGGCCTGCGGCAGCGTCGTGGGGGCGGTGAAATCCTGCTGAAGAAATTGCAAGATGCGCGGGCGCGCCTGGACGGCCAGGTCAAACTCCGGATTGGTCCCCGCGACGTAGGCGCCGATGTTGACCAGGTCTTCGATGTCCTGATAGACCGCCATGAGCGAGAGAATTCGGCGGGCGTGGCGGAGTTGGTCGGGTTCGGCCACGGCCGAGCGCACGCGGCTGATGCTTTGAAGAAGATCAATGGCCGGAAAATGCCCGCGGTTGGCCAGCGGGCGGCTCAGCCACAGATGCCCGTCAGAGATGCCCTTGACGGCGTCGGGAATCGGCTCGTTGAAGTCGTCGCCCTCGACAAGGACCGTATAAAAGCCGGTGACGGAGCCGCCCGGGACGCGGCCGGCGCGCTCGAGAATTTGCGGAAGCAGGGCAAAAACGCTGGGGGGAAAACCCTTGGTCGCCGGCGGCTCGCGCGCGGACAAACCAATTTGGCGCTGCGCCTGAGCCAGGCGCGTGAGGGAATCGATCAACAGCAGAACGTTTTTACCCTGGTCGCGGAAATACTCGGCAACAGTGCAGGCGACTTTGGCCGCGCGCACGCGCAATAGCGGCGCTTGATCGCCGGTGGAAACGATGACCACACATCGCCGCAGGCCATCCACGCCGAGACTGTGATGCAGGAACTCGCCGACTTCACGCCCGCGCTCGCCAATTAACCCGACGACGGAGACATCCGCGCCGGTGTGCTTGGCGATCTGGCCGAGCAACATGCTCTTTCCCACGCCGGGACCGGAGAAAATCCCCATGCGCTGTCCGAGGCCGCAGGTGAGGAGACCGTCAATGCAGCGGATGCTGGTGGCGATGGGTTTGTCGATGAGTTCACGGCCCATCGATGCGACTGCCGGCGCGTCGAGCCGGCGTGGATCGGCCAGAGGCAGCGGGCCTTTGCCGTCGATGGGTTTGCCCAGCCCGTCGAGAACGCGCCCCAGCATCTGACGGCAGCAGCCGATGGTCGGGGCGGCGGTGACATTTTCAATGCGGTCGCCCCGGGCCACGCCGGCGGTGGAATCCAGGGCCATGAGCAAGGTGCGATCGTGCAGAAAGCCGATGACCTCGGCCGTGGTGAATTTTCCGTTTGCGCTGGCGATGCGGCAGATGGCGCCGACCGGCAGGGCAAGGTCCGAAGCTTCGATGGTCAATCCGCCCAGGGAAACCACCGTGCCGCGCACTCCATACGCGAGGCACTCTTCAACGGCCGAGATTTGAGAGTCCAGGCAGGACATGGCAGTTCATTTTCCAGGTTTGGCGGGAGTCGAAGCGGGAGTCGCGGGCGCGGGAGGCGCGGGTGCAGGTGTCGCGGGTGCGGGCGCCGCCGGAG
>JBEKYH010000127.1:0-11185 GCA_049511115.1 Tepidisphaeraceae bacterium
CCAAAGGCGGACGCGGCCGGAGGCGGAGATCAGACGCCGGCCGGCGGCGAGCTCGAGGAGGGCGGAGAGGAGCATGAGGGTCGCCGCGAGGAGGAGGTACTGCCAGGCCGTGAGGGCAGTGAGGAAAGCGGCGGCGAGAAGAGGGCTCATGGCCGAAGCATATTAGCATGGGCGGGTCCGTTTGTTAACGGTTGGTAGCTTTATTGTCGGTGGCTTTGGAATCCGGCCCACACCGCGTGTCGCCCCGCCGTCGGGACTTGGCTGTTCGACTCAGCCGCAGCTTTGTTGGTAAGATATTCCATAATATGGAATTCGTCTGGAATCGACGAAACATCGAACACATTGCGAAACACGGGATATCTACGGGGGAGGCAGAATGGATTGTCGAGAACGCCAATCGCCCCTACCCGGAAATGATCGGTGAAGGGAAGCGGCTGGTGGTCGGCAAGGTGACCAGCGGCGAATATGTGCAAATCATTTATGTGCCTTCGCGATCGGTCGCCGGTGCGGTTTACGTAATCCACGGCCGCTGGCTGACCGACGATGAGAAGCGACGGTTCCGTAGGAGAAAAAGATGAAGAAGTTAACCAAGCACCCTGAGGACATGAGCGCCGATGAGCTTGCTGAGGCTACGAAACGGTTTGACCGACCGTTCGTCTTTGAACAGGCCAGGCCGATGACAAAGGATGAACGCGCCGAGGAGCAACGGCTGCGGAACAAGCGATCGAGAAATGGAACGGACCATCGGAGAATAAGCGTGTCCCTTGAGCAACGCGTCCTTGATAAGGCGGATGCCTTAGCGAAAAAGAGCGGAATAAAGCGCTCCGAGTTGATTTCGCGCCTCGTAGCGGCGGGATTGGCGAAAGGCGCCATCTGAGTGGGCCGCTTCGGAAATGGTCACTTGACGGATTGTACTAATGGGCAGCACAGCATTGCCGACAGACGGCTTGCGATCCGGCCGGGCAACTGCGAGTCTGCGGACGAGAGACGAAAACGCAGGCGGCGACCTTGGCGGCGGCGGATGCAAAGATCAGCCACTGTTCGCGTCCAGTTCAGATTTCCCCGGACCGGGCGGAGTTCGATGGCAGTGATCTCGCTTGCTGGCCACTTTTGCTCGCGCATTTTCCAAAAAGCCAGACGGGACAGAGCCAGTCCTGCATTATCGGCGGCGAGAACGCGGGGAACGCGGCCCCAGCGGCGATATGTCCACCAATTAAAGATAGCCGCACCGCAATATGCCAGCGAAGGGATTCCAAAACATAGCGTTGCCCGTACGCATACTCGACGGAAGTCGGCGACCAAATCGGGTGGCGGCGGCCCTAGTTCGTTCAGCATCAGCCAAAGGAGGCGCACGATTGCGATTCCTACAACAAGAATTGCGACGCCAGTGACGGCTGGAATAACGATCTCAACTATGCACACCCACTTTGGCGGCACTGCGAAAATCACGCGGACACAACCCTCGGATTCCTCAAGCGTCAGCCTGCGCGGTGGAGTTTGCTTTGGCGAAGTTGGTCCCGGCGTCGATGCTGTCATCGGCTTTCACTTGAGCGATCGAGCAGTCATTTGGCCGTCCCGATGCCTGAGAGTCAAGTATAACCACCATTGAGGTGGTAGTATCCTCTGGAACGCCATGCTCTACGAACTCAAACAAAAACTCCCCCCTCCCGTTCGGCATTTGATCCGCCGGATGCTCAACCGCATGAGCGGCCTACCCGAGGAGGCGGCGGATTTGACGCCTAAGCTCCACGCCATGCTGCGCGGCAAGGTCGCGGCGGGGCCGTTTGCGGGGATGACTTACATCGCGGCGGCCAGCGGGAGCGAAATCTGCCCGAAATTGCTGGGGACTTATGAGATGGAGCTTTGGCCGATTGTCACCGAGGCGGTAAAGCGGCCGTACGATTTGTTTGTCGATCTGGGCGCGGGGGAGGGTTACTACGCCGTTGGGATGGCGCGGGCGAAGCCGGAAATGAAGGTGATCGCGTTTGAGGCCGGCGATGAGGCGCGGGCGTTATTGGCGGAGATGGTGCAACTCAATGGCGTCGCCGATCGCGTGGAGATTTGCGGAGCGGCGGCGGTGGGTGATGTACAACGATCGCTATCCCAGGGAAAGCGAACATTGCTGCTGTGCGATGTGGAAGGGGCGGAAGTCGAACTGCTGGATCCAAAACTCGCCCCGCTACTTGAAAATGCGGATATCCTGATCGAATTGCACGACAGCCTGCGGCCGGGGACGAGCCGCCTGATACGCGAGCGATTCGCGCATCGGCGCATCGAGAAATTCTCCCGCAAGGCGCGGCATGTGAAGGATTGCCCGTGGGTCAATCTAACGCCGCGGCAGAAGATGGTCGGCATGTGGGAAAACCGGGCCATGAAGCAGGATTGGTTTTGGATGCCGGTGCGATGACGCGGTGCGCGTGAGAGCGCACGCGGTAACGGGTGTCGCTGTTCATTTGCCGGTGCGTTCAGGTGGGTCTTTCTTCAATTTTTGAGCCGCTTGCATTTGCAACACCAGCCGATGGGCCTCCTCTAGCCAGTCGAGTTTTTCGGCGAAGGAAAGCTTGGCGAGCCGCTCCAGTTGCTTTTGCTCGTGATCTTCCCAGCCGTGTTCCCAGACATGGGGATTGGAGGTTTGATCTTTCCGGGTCGGATCACTCACGGGCGGCATCCTTGTTTAATCGCTTTATGATCGCGATATCGTACCCACCGCTGCCGTCACTTCCACTTTGTCCAATCCCCTCCACAAATCACAGATCATCGAAAGCGATACTGCGACAAGTCCCAGGATTGAGTATCATGGCGCGCCCTGGCCGGCAAAAAACGAGGTTGGAACATGAGCGAATCCGCAGACGGCGCATCACCGGTTGAAAACCCTCGCCAGACGACGTCCTCATCGCGCTCCACGCGACGCGCTTTTTTAAGGCAGTCAGCAATGGCGGCCGCCATGGTGCCGCTGGCGGAGTTGGGAGCATCGGGCGCGCCCGCGACCTTGCCGTCTGATCCAGCGGCGAATCGTCCCAGGCCCAATGTTCTGCTGGTTATTTCCGATCAGTATCGCTGGGATTTCATTTGCGCATACGGCCAGAATCCGATGGACTTCACGCCAAATCTTGATGGCATGTTGCGCCGGGGAACGGCATTTCAAAATGCCTTCGCAAACCAGCCGCTCTGCTCGCCGTCGCGCGCCTGCCTGTTGACCGGCATGTACGCCACGCAGACGGGCGTCTGGAGGCTGGGGCTGGGATTGCCGCCGGGCGCGCCGACGCTGGCCACCATTCTGCGCGGCGCGGGTTACTCGACCAACTTTATCGGCAAATGGCACCTGGCCCCCAACACCGCCCAGAACGAGGCCAGCCACGGACCCGTGGAGCCGCAATATCGCGGCGGGTTTGATGACCTGTGGCAGGCGTCCAATGAACTGGAGCGAACCTCCCATCCCTACCAAGGCACCATCTGGGACGGCGACGGCAAACCGATGACTTATGACGGCGTATATCGCGTCGATTATCTGACCGATCTGGCCGTGAAATTCCTCCAGCAGAAGCAGGAAAAGCCGTTCTTCCTGGTCCTTTCGCAGCTTGAGCCGCATCAGCAGAACGATTTGAACGGCTTTTCGCCGCCCAAGGGATATGACGAGAAATTCCGCAATCCGTATGTGCCGCCCGATCTGCGGCCATTCCCCGGCGACTGGCCGTTCCAGCTCGCCAACTATTACGGAGACTGCAAGAGCATTGACGAGTCGATGGGGAAAATCTTCCAGACGCTCAAGGACCAGAATCTGGAAGACAACACCATCGTGATTTTCCTGAGCGACCACGGCTGCCATTTCCGCACGCGAAATGCGGAGTACAAACGAAGCCCGCATGAAAGCTCCATCCACATCCCCCTGCTCATTCAAGGGCCGGGCTTCAATAACAGCCGCATGATTCCCGAGCTGGTAAGCCTCGTGGATTTCGCGCCGTCGCTGCTGGCCGCGCTTGGGCTGCCGATTCCGCCGACGATGAAAGGGCACAATTTCCTGCCCCTGATCGACGATGCGGAGGCGCGCGCGTCATGGCGGAATGAAGTGTTCGTGCAGATCAGCGAGTCAGAAACCGCTCGCGCCATTCGGACGCCGGAGTGGACATACGTCGCGCTGGCCCCCGACGCCAATCTCCGCTCGGATTCAGGAAGCGCTGAATATCGCGATTATCAACTTTACAACAACTTTGCCGACCCGGCCCAGATTGTGAATCTGGCCGGCCGTTCCGATCCGCCCGATCTGGTCCAGTACGCCGGCAACCGATCCATGACGCAGATCACCAACGAACTCCGCCAGCGCCTGCTGGCCCGCATGGAGGAAGCCGGCGAACCGCCGACGCGGATTACAAGGTGGCAGTTTTATCCGTGAGGCGTCCAGCGAGCATTCTTAGCCTCTGATCCCCTCTCCATGTACTCAGGGAGAGGGTTAGGGTGAGGGTTCTTCGCCGCCCCATTTGCGAATAGCGACCGCAACTCAAATGCGACCCTCACCCCGCCCCTCTCCCTGAGTACATGGAGAGCGGGAAATATGGCAGAGATAAGCGGATTGCCTCCGTTGCGGTTTTGAATTAACGCCCGTTTGAACCCCCCGAAATAAACCGCGCGCTGGCATCCCAATCCGACCGCAAAACCGATTCCTGATGGAATCGGACGTCGTAGTCGTGCGCGATGGCGTTCAGGATCGCATCGTCCTTCGAAAAATCGTCCTTCGCATAGAGAAGAACCAAAATCGCCGTCGGCTCCTTGTGAATCTGCTTGTCATCGCCCCGGTATTGGCCTTCGCCGTACTCCAGGGTAAAGCCGTCGGGAAAACGCGGCGTGATGGATTTGTCAACGAAATCGTGCCATTGCTCGTCGGGAATCCTGACGCCGTTCTCGGTCAGGCCAAAGAACAATTCCGTCTCAACCCAATTGCCGGCCAGTGATGGGCCAGGGGAGGGTGATGCATTCTGCGAACAACCGCCCGGCAGGAAAAGCGCGGCGAGGGCGATGATCAGTTTTGCGCGGCAATTCATCTCTGCCCCGCCCGAGGACTACCGCTGTGCCGTCGCCGCCGAGTAAGTAGCCCCGCTCCCATTATTGCCATCATGCATACCGCCGCCGGCTCGGGGACATTATTACTTTCGCTCGCCTGCACCTCCGCCAGCGCCAGATTCCACGCAGCGCCGAATGAACCCGGCAATTGTTCCACCTCACTCGCGCTCAAAACCTGGTTGAAGTTCTGCGCCACCAGCAGCAAATCCGCGAAGTTCACCTTGCCATCATAATTGAAATCCCCGTCGGCCCAGTCGATAGGATTGCCGTGGGCGTCAAGCGTGTGATTGAAATTCTGCGCCACCACGAGCAGGTCGGCGAAATTCACCGTGCCGTCCAGATTCGCGTCGCCCGCCAATGTGTACTTCACAAGCACCTGATTCGCCCCCGCCGCCGTCCCTTGATCCACATTTCCATCGGCGTAGCCGATGGCGTAACGACCTGGATTCACAGCGGCGGCACTGCTATCGATCCCTGGCCCTGTCCATGTGTCATTGCCGTAACCCGCCATGAGCAACTGTCGAATTGCACCAGCGGGGCTGCTGCCGGCGACATAGCTGATGGCGAGCGAGTTATTCGCAATATCCAACGTGCCCTGAGGATTAATCGTCAACGATGAAACGGCGACTTGTCCGATCCCCGTCGCCAATTGCATCGTCGCGGGCACCGAGCCGTTACCGATTGTAACGGCATTGCCCGACGGCAATGCGTCGGCGGCTCCAATGACCAAGGTGCCGTCGGTGACGCTCGTGGGCCCGGTGTAGGTGTTGTATGTACTGAGCGTCACCTTGCCGCTGCCGGTAACGGCAATGCCCGTGGACCCGCTGATTCCGCCGACACCGCTGAGGGAGTAGTTGCCGGTGTTGTTGGCGAATGTTACGGATGTCGGGGTGACGATGTTATTAAGCGTCACGTTGTAATTGCCGTTGTTGGCGTCGTCGAACGTGACGCTGTCATATTGATTGAACACCACTGGAGCACCATTGTTCCAGTTCTGGCTAAGACCCACGTCCCAGGTCTTACCGTCGCCGGTTGCGCCGATATTGTTCCAAGTTAGCGCGCCGGGGGCGCCTGGTCCAGTAGCCGAGGCGGCGCTGGGGAAAAGCACACCCGCAAGCGCCGCGTGATAATTGCCGTCACCCGTATTTTGCATGTCCTCAATTTCTGAAAGTGTCAAGGTGTCGCCTGAAACCGCCCCGGCGACTTGGAAGAAATACACGTCCACTGCGCCGAAATCAGCCGTTGCCTTATTGGTGGATATGAGGCCGCTGTCGCCACCGCCGCTGGCTTCGCGCAGGCGGATGTCGTCAGGGTAGTCACCTGACGCGACGCCCTGGCCGGGCTGGGTGGGGCTGAGATTTGTGAGGATGCCGATGTCAAAATCAGACGGTGGGCTTGCGCCAACATTGATCGAAACCAAGTCGCTCTGGACTCCCGGCGTAGCCGCGATGGCGAAAGTATACCCGCCTTCAACCTGGCCGCCCGATGGGTTGTTGATCGTCGAATAGAAAACAAAACCGGAAGCCGAGGCGTTTTGGGATGGGGCGGTGATGGAAGCCACAAATCCAGGAAGCTCAGTCAGGCGGGTCCCAGTCCCAAACGGAGCACCGCCTGAATTGTATGAGCGAGTATTAGTGCCGACCGCGGTTGTCGCGTAAAGATCGTAACCGTTGGCGTCGTAATCCGTCGTCGCAGCCGCTCCGACGCTTGCGGCTTCTCCGAGATATGAAATTACAGCGGCGCGAGATGATTGGCGCGCCAACAAAACTAGAGCTGACGCGGCGAATGCCTGCGAGAGTTTGCGTCGCAACATTTTTCCCTCCGCAGTATGAAACCTGGTTTTTCAGGGTTTCCTGAACAGGTGTACCAAACTAAGTATATCATACCACAGCGTGCCTTTGTCGATGACACCTACAAACGCCGGCGGAACCGGCAAATTTAGACTTTCAAGCCCGCCAAGCCCATACCTCCTGCATTACTAAAGGGAGGTATTTGCCATGACCAGAACGACCATTCGCAGCACAAAGACTGGCCCCAGGATTACGACTCGCCAGAAATCCGGAAATACCACCATCACGCGGACATGGGGCGCCGGCAAGAAGCCTAGAACCACGATATCGACGCGCGCGGGCAACACGACTTTTTCGAGATCATATTGAGCTGGGGACATGATACCGGGACGCAGCTAGTTTTTCCGAGGACATGATACGGGGGGGACATGATACGGGGACGCAGCTAGTTTTTCCGAATCCAGGGACAGGCCAATCCAGGCGGGACGTGCACGTATTAATTCGGCAACAAATCGGCAATTTGTTTGCCTGATTTCCAGGGCGTTAGCGCCAGGAATTCCCCTGCTAACTGGCTCCCCGAACGCTTCCATCTTCCTCCCATTCGGCTTCCCAAGCAATGTGGCATCGCAAGCCCGACGCGCTCCATCGCCGCCCTGTTTGTTGAACCCTCAACAAATCCGCGCAACTCCCCAACCGCCCCGCGCCGCCCGGTATCATCCCCACCATGGCTGCCGCCCATTTGCGCCATCTTGCCTACAACCGGATTGGAATATTCCATGTATGTAGATATAGGCGCACTATTACGCCCGCCCGCCCTGAGCATCGTCGAAGGGGCCGACTTGCCGGCGCATCCGGGCATTGGATATCCAAGACGGTCTTATAGAGGAGGTGTGTTGCGCGTCACCCAACTTTCGGTCCCCCCGCCCATGGAATAATCGGGCAGTCTTATAGAGGGACCGCGCATCGCCGCGACCGCGGCTTCACACTGAAAGGAACCCCATGCCCCACTGATCTGAACAGCTTTTTGTCTGCTGGAGCGAATGCTCGCTGATGATCTTGCGCTTCCAGCCCGTCTGCCGCTTTTGCCTTCCTCCGCATCTTCTTACTCTGTGCCTCTGCGTCTCAGCGTTCATTCCTCTTCTCCGCGCCTCTAAGCTGCAAAGTCCTCAGCCCTCTCGCCGCGCAATCAGCGGCGACCGGAATCGGGCCGGCGCCCGCATGAGGTGCTCATCGCCGCCATCCGAGCACCCCGCCTTCATCCAACAATTGGCAATTCCACCCAGACCACTTTGAATTGCCGTGAAGGCGATGTTTCCATTCTTACGCCAGGCTCTCATCCGCCGATCAGGGTGAGAGATTCCTGCCCGTATTGCGCCGATTCTGTCTCGTTCCAACCCGACCTTGCCATTTGTGCCCGACGACCTGATCGCTTCGTCGCGCGGCAAGACAGGCCTGCCCTGAGCACGCCGAAGGGCCTGCCCTGAGCATGCCGAAGGACCATCCGTGGGCGGATGGACTGGAACGATTTTCGACAGGATGAGGACCTTCCGATTTCGGCGTGCATCCGAGATTATCTCGGCTGCACCCCGCGGCGTCTGCATTGCCGTCTTGCGCCGGTTCGAAGAGAAAAAAGAATATTTCACCACAGAGGACACGGAGGACACAGAGGCAGAAAGACAAATTCGTTTTTGTCTTTCCTCCGTGTCCTCTGCGTCCTCTAGGTCGCTACTGCGACCGAGTGGTGAGTCTTCTTTCTTTTCTCATCGGAAGAATTCCCGACTACGGTCACGGGGCAGTACCCCACAAGCTCACGTCAGCGGCTCGAACCCTCTGAGCGTGACTATGCCAGGACAGGACGCCTGCCGTTTCCTCGCCGTCTGCGGCAGCGCGTGGTTCCCGGCTGACAGGTTCCAAAATCCCACTCGGCGAATCAGCCCTCCGCATTTTCTTCCTCTGTGCCTCTGCGTCTCAGCGTTCATTCTTCTTTGCCCAATGCTCCGTGCCTCTGTTTGCAACCTCCCCCCTCCAATGCTAATCTACCCCGATTGGGAAAAGGATGTCCCGATGCTTCTACATGACCTCTTACGTTCCTTCGACCCCTCCCTTGATTTAGCTCCCCTGCCGAATGTGCCGGTCTCCGGCGTAAAAGAAGACAGCCGCCTCATTACGCCCGGCGATCTGTTCATCGCGCGCAGCGGAACCAAAACCGATGGCCGCATCTTTCTGGCCGACTCCCACCGGCGCGGGGCGGCGGCGGCCATCGTCGCCGAGCGAAACCCCGACTGTCCCCTGCCGCAGATTGTCGTGCCGGACCCCGCCGCATCTGCCTCGCCATTGGCTAACCTGTTCTTTGGCCGGCCGAGCGAATCCGTCCGCGTCCTGGGCGTCACCGGCACCAACGGCAAAACCACCACCGCCTATCTCGTGCGGCACCTGCTGCACAAATTCGCCAAGCGCTGCGGCCTGGTGGGCACGGTGCAGATCGACGACGGCAAATCCTGCGTTGAAGCGGCGATGACCACGCCGTCGGCGACCGAAATCGGCTCGCTCCTGGGCACCATGCGCAATAATGGCTGCTCCGCCTGTGCCATGGAAGTTTCCAGCCACGCTCTGGATCAGGGCCGCGTGTCGGGCGTCAAATTCGCGGCGGCGGCATTCACCAATCTGACCGGCGATCATCTCGATTATCACAAGACGATGGAAAACTACGCCGCCGCCAAGGCTCGCCTCTTCGAGATGCTGGGCGCGGATGCGTTTGCGATCGTGAATGTGCAAAGCCCCTGGTCAGCGCGAATGACGCGCGATTGCCGGGCGAAGATCGTTAAGTTTGGCTTCGATTCCACCGCTGACTACCGGGCGGAAAACATCGGCATCACCAGCCAGGGCAGCCGATTTTTACTGACGACGCCGAATGGTCAATGCGAAGTCTCGACCGTCCTGATTGGCAAGCACAATATCGAAAACATTTTGACCGCCGCCGCATTGGCGGGAACGACCTTTGGATTGTCCGCAGAACAGATTGCCGATGGATTGCGCGATGCCGCCGGCGCACCTGGGCGATTACAAGCGGTCAGCACGGGGCAGGAGTTTGCGGTACTGATTGATTACGCGCATACGGACGATGCCCTTGCCAACGTCCTGCTCGCCTTGCGTCCACTGACCCGCGGGCGCCTGCGCGTTCTCTTCGGCTGCGGCGGCGATCGCGATCGCACCAAGCGCCCGCGCATGGCGCGCGTTGCCGAACATCTGGCCGATGTGGTCTATGTCACCAGCGATAATCCGCGCACGGAAACAGCAAGCGAAATTATCCGCGAGATCGTGGGCGGATTCAGCGAAAGCTACCGGCCCAAAGCGATGATCGACCCTGACCGTCACCGCGCCATCGCGCGCATCCTGGCCGACGCCCAGAGCGGCGATGTCGTCCTCATCGCGGGCAAGGGCCACGAGAATTACCAGATCATCGGCGCCGTGAAACACCATTTCGACGATGTCGAAGAAGCAACGCAATTCCTCACCACCCGGACGCGGGCGGCGTAACACCCATGAATCCACTTTCCATCCAGGACGTTTGCCGGGCGGTTGGCGGAGAAATGCTCTGCATCCCCGCGACGGCTGAGCCGATCATCGCGGCCGTGTGCACGGACAGCCGCCGCATCGAGGCGAACAGTCTCTTCTTCGCCCTGCGCGGAGAGAAATTTAACGGACACGCGTTTTGTGCCCAGGTCGCGGAAAAGGGCGCCATCGCGGCGGTCGTGGATCATCGGCCGCACAATGCGCCGGAGTCGCTGCAGCTTATTCAAGTCGGCGACACGCGACGGGCGCTGGGCCAACTCGGCCAATTCGTGCGGCAGCAATTCACGGGGCGAGTGATCGCCGTCGCGGGAAGCAATGGAAAAACTGGCACCAAGCACCTCATTGACGCCGCTCTGCACGGACCATTGCGCGGGACGATTTCGCCGAAAAGTTTTAACAACGACATCGGCGTGCCGGTCACTATCTTCGCGGCTAAAGCAGATGACGATTATCTGGTGCTGGAAATCGGCACTAATCATCACGGCGAGATCGCGCCGCTTAGCAAAATCGCCGCGCCGGATATCGCGGTCATTACAAATTGCTCGGAGGAGCATCTGGAAGGGCTGACGGACCTCGACGGCGTGCGACGCGAAAACGCGCGAATTATTGACGGACTTTCGCCAAAGGGATTGCTGGTCGTCAACGGAGATGAGCCGGAATTGCTGGAGGCGGTGAGCCATTGGCATGGGGCGCGCGTCACGTTTGGATTTGCAGAGTCCAACGACATCTGGGCCGGCGACGTGCGGTGCGGTCTGGACGGCACGCAC
>JBEKYH010000128.1:0-11034 GCA_049511115.1 Tepidisphaeraceae bacterium
ATAGAGTCTCCCAATAGATAACGGGCTGCGATAAAACGACTAGACCTAACGACCAGCCCTTTGGGCGGGAAAAAGAATCCGCCGCTCAGTCATCCGTGACTTGACCAATCGCCGAATGTATTGCATATCGGCACCCCCCTATGGGAGCCTTAACCTTCTTACCCAGACCACATAAGACAAATTCAGGGCAGCTCATGCGGAACTTTTCACGGGCTATACTGGCGCGAAGAGGATTACCGGCTCACGAGCTTTGAAGTATTTTTTGCTGGTGATGTGATCGGTTTTGTAGTTTGCGGAGAGCGGGCCGAGGCAATGCAAATCGCGGCGGGAATTGGCGCACATTTCCTTTAGAGAATCCGGCAGGCAGACAGATAAGAATAGAGATGCTTCTGCGCGCTCGCTTTGAGCGCCATGCGTGTGAAACGCGTGCAGTTTGAAGATTGCAGTGTTTAGTCGGCGCCCGATCGATGCGAGAGTGGAGAGACTTCTCAATTCCGCGCTGGCCCCTTAATCAACGGAAGAAACCGAAGGAAATGCCGCATGTCCGCAAGACCACCGCAATCCGGCCGTTTATCGCGGGGCGGATTTTCCAAACATACTAAGGCAGGTTCCCGGCAATTAGATGAAGCCGTGCGGCGATCGACAGCCCTGGGGCGCATTGAGCCGCTGGAAGGGCGGCTCCTGCTGAGCGGCAGCCCGTCGCTGGTCGTCACTTTGGAGCCGCCAGGCTCCGTAACCGCCGGACATGCGTTTGGCATTGTAGTGACCGCGGAAAACGGCGACGGGAGCACCGACGCATCCTTCGACGGAAGCGTTTCGGTCGCCGATCATTACGGCCAGCGAATCTACGGAACGACAACCGTGCAGGCAGTCAGCGGCGTGGCGACTTTCTCGGGCCTCGCAGAGAAGACGGCCATCAACGGCGACGAACTGGAGGCGAGCAGCGCGGGTCTTTCGTCGGCGTACAGCAGCACATTCAACATCACCGCCGCGTCGGCGACGCACCTGGTGGTTGCCGCGCCCGGAGATGTGCTGGCCAATGGCGCCTTCAGCCTGACGGTCGCGGCGGAGGATCAATACGGCAATGTCGATCCGACATTCAACGGTAACGTCACGCTGGCGCTGTCCGCTAATCCCGGCAATGCGACGCTGGGAGGAACGCTGACGGTGCAGGCGATCAGTGGCCTGGCCAGTTTCACCAACCTGACGATCAACAAGTTCAATAGCGGATACGCGCTGCGAGCCACCACAACTGGCTTGCCCAGTGCGACCAGCGGCACGTTTGCGGTCAGCGACCAGTTGGTGGTGACCACGCAGCCGCCGGTGAATGTGACGGCGGGGGCGGCCTTCAGTGTGGTGGTGACGGCCGAAGACGGATTGGGGCATGTGGACCCGTCGTTCCAGGGGACCGTGACGGCCGCAAACGGCGCTGGCAGCACGCTGGCGGGGGTATTATCGGTCCAGGCCGTCAACGGCGCGGCGACGTTTACGAGTCTGGCGGAAGACCAGGCTATTGCGTCCACGTATTTGACGGTCAGCGCTTTAGGGCAACAGCCAACGCAGACCAATACAATTGATGTTACTGCGACCGGGGCGACGCATTTGTCCGCCGCAGCCCCAAGCGCAGTGTTGGCGAATGGCGCTTTCAGCGTGACCGTGTATGCCCTGGACCCATTCGGCAACACAGACGCAACATTCGACGGGAGCGTCGCGCTTGCACTGGCAACGAATCCCGGCGGCGCGGCGCTGGGGGGAAGCCTGACCGCTCAGGCAGCCCACGGCGTGGCGGTTTTCTCGGGCATTACCATCAACAAGCTGGGGACGGGCTATACCCTGAAGGCGAGCGCGACCAATCTCCGGTCGGTCACCACCACAGCGTTTAATGTGACGGATCAATTGGTGGTGACCACGCAGCCGCCGGCGAGCATCACGGCGGGCGACCCGTTTGGCATCGTAGTCACGGCGGAAGACGGCGACGGCAGGGTGGATACCGCTTTTGATGGAAGCGTGTCGGTCAAAGACAATTACGGATATCAAGTCTACGGCGCGACGACGGTGCAGGCCGTCAATGGCGTGGCCAGCTTTTCAGGGCTCGCCGAGCATATTGCAATTAATGGGGATGAGCTGGAAGCAACCAGCGCGGGGCTGCCGACGGCGTTGAGCGGCTCATTCAATATTACCGGTATGTCGGCGACGCATCTGACGGTGGCTGCTCCCGATAATGTCGTCGTCAACGGCGCGTTCACTCTTACGGTGGATGCCGAGGACCAGTACGGCAATGTCGATCCGGCCTTCAGCGGGAATGTAACACTCGCTTTATCCACGAACCCCGGCAGCGCGACTCTGGGAGGAACGGCAACCGTCGAGGCGGTGAAGGGCGTGGCGACCTTCTCTGGCCTAACCATCAACATGCTGGCGAATGGTTACACGCTGGAGGCGACTACTCCCGGGCTGAATTCCGGGGCCACCCTGGCGTTCAATGTCACCGATCAACTGGTGGTAGCCACGCAGCCGCCGGAAAACCTGCCGGTCGGCATGGCTTTTGGCGTGGTGGTCGATGTCGAAAACGGGGATGGCGTGGTCGACACATCATTCGACGGGAACGTCACCGTCCGCGATTACTACGGACATCACCTCTATGGGACCACGACGGTGCAGGCCGCCAATGGCGTGGCTACGTTCACCGGATTATCGGAGGAGGTGGCGTTTACCGGCGATTCGCTGGAAATCACCAGCAGTGGCCTCCCGGCGGCTTATAGCGCGTCGTTCAATGACGTCGGACAGGCCGCATCGCAATTGGTGCCGGCAGCGCCCGGCGCGGTAGTGGTGAATGGCGCGTTCAGCGTGACAGTGAAGGCCGCCGATCAATTTGGAAACGTCGATCCCACGTTTAACGGGACCGTGACGTTGGCTCTGTCGTCGAATCCCGGTGACGCCACTCTGGGCGGAATTCTAACGGCGCAGGCGTTCAACGGCATCGCCACGTTTTCCGGCCTGACCATCAACCAGCCGGGAAATGGCTACACGTTGCAGGCGAGCACGCCCGCACTTGGTTCGGTATCTGCCGGCCCGATTAATGCGACCTACGAATTAGCGGTGATCACGCAGCCGCCGAGCAATTTCTCCGCTGACACGCCTTTTGGAGTGGCTGTTGCCGTTGAGGATGGGAACGGCGTCGTGCAGACCTCATTCAACGGCAGTGTGAGCATCACCGATGCGTCGGGCAACAATCTCTATGGCACAACCACGGTGACGGCGGCGAATGGAATCGCCAGCTTCGCGGGTTTGACGGAAGGGACTGCGAACAACGGTGATGAGCTCGACGTGAGCAGCAGCGGCTTGCCAACGGTATCAACAAGCCCGTTCAATGTGGCGGCATTGACCGCGACGCAACTGACGGCGGCAGCGCCCGGCGGAGTTTTGACCAATGGCGCGTTCACCGTAAGCGTCGATGCGGTAGACGCAAATGGCGTCCTTGACTCGACGTTCAACGGCGAGGTGACGCTGGCGTTCTCGGCCAATCCGCACAATGCCACACTTGCCGGGACGCTGACGGTGCAGGCGTTCAATGGCGTGGCCACCTTCACGGGGCTTACGATCAACAAACTGGGCGGCGGTTATGCGCTGCAGGCCAGTGCGATCGGTTTGACCAACGCTACCACCGCGGCGTTCAACGTTTCCGACCTATTGGTCGTGACGGCGCAGCCTCCCAGCACGATATCGGCCGCCGCGCCGTTTGGCTTGGTCGTCACGGCTGAGGATGGGTTGGGGCATACAGATACGACTTTCAATGGCTCGGTCACGCTTGGAAACGGCGCGGGTAACGCGCTGACGGGTTCGTCGTCGAGTGCGGCGGTTAACGGAGTGGCCACCTTCAGCGGTTTGGCGACCACCAACCTCGGGAGCGGCGATACGCTGCAAGCCAGTTCCCCTGGCTTGAACAGCGCGACCACCAGCCCGTTTAATGTGGTGGATGTATTGGTCGTCACCACGCAGCCGCCCGGCACGGTGACAGCCGGCGCGCCGTTTGGGCTGATTGTTACCGCCGAGGACGGGCCGGGGGTTGTGGATACATCCTTCCACGGGATGGTGACTGTCGCGGACAATAACGGCAATTCTCTGTCCGGAAAGCTGTCGATAACGGCGGTGAACGGAGTCGCCAGTTTTTCCGGGCTTAGCGAAAGTAATGTGTTAAGCAGTGATTCGCTGGCGATAACCAGCAGCGGATTGGCGTCGCAGATCAGCCAGACGTTCGCTGTGGTGGCGCCGGCCCACGAGATTCCGCCGGCGGGCGTTATTTTCGCGGTCGCGCCAAGTGCGGGCGTCGCGGGATCGGCCATTAATCCGGCGATTGTCGTGGATGTTGTGGATTCAAATAACGATGTCGTCGCGACCGACGAGTCGCAGGTCACGCTGACGGTTCAAACCGGGCCGACCGGAGCCGCCGTTGGCGAAACGTTCATGGCAACCGCCGTCAATGGCGTGGCGACGTTCAGCAATATCGCTTTCGACGTGGCGGGCAGCGATTACACGCTCAAGGCCAGCGATCAATCGCTCACCACGGCGATATCGGGCCAATTTACGATCAGTCCCGCCGCCGCGGATAAGCTGGTGATTGTCCAGCAGCCAACCTCCGTAGTTGCAGGAACGGCGATCAGCCCCGCGATCACGTTCGATGTGGAAGACCAGTTCGACAACGTGGTGACCGACGATACTTCCATGGTGGCGCTCGCGGTGCAAACGCCGGCCGGCCAGACGCTGGGTGGAACGGATTCCATGCAAGCCAATGGCGGCGTGGCGACGTTGAGCAACGTCGTTCTGGATACCGCGGGCGCCTATACGCTGACGGCGACCGATGGCTCGCTCCCACCCGTGACGACTGCAAGTTTCGACGTGATTCCTGCCGCGGCAAATAAGCTGGTGTTCACGCAACAGCCGGTGAATACGACGACAACCGCCGCCATCAGCCCGGCCATTTTGGTGACGGTGGAGGATCAGTTTGGCAATGTCGTGACAAGCAACGGCTCGAAGGTGACCCTCGCGCTGAGCAAGAGTCCGGCCGGCGCGGTGTTGGGCGGGACAGTGAGCGTGCACGCTGCCAGCGGCGTCGCGACGTTCAGCGACATTCTGCCCAACAAGGCTGGCGCGTATGCGCTTAGCGCGGCGGATGGCGCGCTGATCGGCGCGACCTCCGCTAATTTCAGCGTCGGGCAGTTGGCGATCAGCCAGCAGCCGGGCAACACGGCCGCAGGCACGGGCTTTTCAGTCGTCGCGGACGTGGCGAAGCCGAGCGGCAAAGTCATCGCCGCCGATGATTCACAGGCGAGCATTTCGATCACCAAGGGACCGGCCGGAGGAATGCTGAGCGGCACAACCAGCGCCACGGCCGTGAAGGGTGTGGCCACTTTCAGCGGCCTGTCGCTCAGCAAGGCCGGCAATTATACGCTGGCCATCCGTGACGGCGGAATGACCGTTAAAACAGTGAAATTCACCGTCAGCGCCGCCGCCGCGGCGAACATCGTGTTTACGCAGAATCCGACGCCTGTCACCGCCGGCGAGGCGATCATGCCGGTCATTTCCGTCTCCGTGACGGATTCCTTCGGCAATCCGGTCAGCGGCATCAAAGTGAAGCTCGCCATCGCCAGCGGCCCAGCCGGCGCGACGTTGACCGGCAAGCTTAATTCAACCACGCAAAACGGCGTGGCGACCTTTAGCGGCATCTCCCTGACACAGGCCGGCGAATACACGCTCAAGGCGACGCATGGCTCGGTCACGACGACCTCGAGCCAGTTTGCGGTGAGTCCCGCCGCGGCGGCCAAACTGGTGTTCGAACAGCAGCCAACGGGCGCCGCGGTTGGGGCGCACATCACTCCGGCCATCGCGGTGGACGTCGAGGATTCGTTCGGCAACGTGGTCACCAACGACGATTCCAACGTGACCCTGCTCATCAAGCCCAACTCCGGCCCGGCCGGCGCTATCCTCGACGGCACGCTCACCGTCTCCGCGCAGAATGGCGTGGCCATGTTCAGCGACATTTCGCTGACCGAAGCGGGGACATACCGGCTGAAGGCGAGGGACGGTAGTCTGCCCGCGGCCAAGTCGATGGCGTTCAGTATTCTCGCGGCGTAGTAAGAAGCTAAGCGGACCAACTCGCGCCATATTCGTGTTATCCGTATTGCGGCCCTTTCTGTCTAACCAAGAGAAGGCGGTCCGCGATGCGCGCGATGCGGACCCTACAAGTGCCCGAGGCGTGATCCCGCACGCACATTTAGAAACAGAGCGGCCACGGCGAGTGTGACTGCCGTGGCCCGAACAAAACGGAATCGTCCAATCAGAATCGCCGCGTTTACGGCGATTCCCTGTGAGACGAGTTTTGACCTAATCACTCTGGCGCTGCCAATCGTCTTCCTGGTGGTTGCCGGCGTTACGATCGCCGTTGACTTGACGGCGGCCATTCTTTTGAGACTGCTCAGCCTGGCGGGCGCTGCCACGATTGGCGTTGTCCGTCACCTGATTGGTCTCGCTCATGTGGTCGCTGTCCTGAACCATGTACTCGCCGCCGAAGCGGTCCTGGCTGTTGCCTACCTGTGCCATAACGAACTCCTTTTAAAATCCCACCGCCTCGCATCGGCGAACTGGAAAGCACCGAGACGGTCTCGGTGTTATGCCGAAGCATGGGGTGGGCTTTCACGTGCATTAGCTTGCCATTTATATCGGCATCAGTACAGTATCAGCGCACAAGAATTGTATCCGGTACAGTTAAAAATCCGAAAATCTGTACTGATTACTTCAATGCAAAACTGTACTGGTCCGTACCATGCGCCACGCCAATAGAAAATCGGAAGTCCCGCTCTACGAAGAAGTTGCAACACAGTTGCTGCACATGATCGACAGCGGGGCGCTGGCCGTGGGAAGCCGGGCTCCCTCGGTGCGCGCCCTGAGTGCGCAACTGAAGGTTTCGATCTCGACGGTGATTTCCGCGTACCGAATCCTCGAAGATCGCGGCCGGCTGCATGCGCGCCCGCAATCGGGATTCTACGTTCGCGGTTTGCGGAGGGAGGCCGTCGCCGAGCCCCACATGTCGCGGCCGCCGGAAACTGCTTCCGTGGTAACGGTGGCCGACCTTCAGCAGTTGCTGCTCAGCGAATTCGCCCAGCCGGGAATCATCGCCCTGGGCGCCTCCAGCGGTGCGGTCTCCGATTGGTCGACCAAAGCCGTCCATTCATTGATGAATTCGATCAGCCGCTCGCAGCCGCTGCTGGCGGCCGCCTACGCTCCGCCAGCGGGCATGCCAAGTCTGCGGCAACAGGTCGCGCGCTGGTACGTGCGCGCCGGTTGCGCGTTCTCACCCGATGATGTGGTGATCACCAGCGGCGCCCTGGAGGCAATTCACCTCTGCCTGCGTGCGGCCACACAACCGGGGGACACGGTGGCCCTGGAATCGCCGACGTACTGGGGAATTTTGCAGACGATTGAAATGCTCGGCCTCAAGGCGTTGGAGATTCCCACGCACCCGCGCACCGGGCCATCGCTCGATGCGCTGGAAGTTGTTCTTGGGCAGAACCTCGCGAGGGCGGTCGTGCTGATTCCAACGGCCCACAATCCGCTCGGCTCGACCATGTCGGAGGAAAACCGCCGCCGCCTGGTGGCGATGATCCGCAAGGCAAACGTCGCGCTGATCGAGGACGATATCTATGCCGACCTGGGGTACGCGCCGGTGCGGCCGCGCTCGTGCCGGAGTTATGACGACGCTGCTTCGGCTGAGACCAGTGTGATGGTCTGCGGCGGATTCTCCAAAACCGTCGCCCCCAGTTTGCGAATTGGCTGGTGCATGCCGGGGAAATGGCGCCGCCAAGTGACGCGATTGAAGGCCTGGCTTAACATCGCCGCGCCCACGCTGCCGCAGTTGGCGTTGGCGCAGTTCATGGAGAACGGCGGCTACGAACGGCATTTGAGAAAAGTCACCGCGATATACCGCCGGCAGGTCGCACGCATGACCGAACTGATGGCCGAGCATTTCCCGGCCGAAACGCGCATCACTCGCCCCCAGGGCGGGTTTCTCCTCTGGGCTGAACTCCCCGAGCGGGTTGATTCGGTCGACCTCCACCATCGGGCCATTCAAACCGGCATTTCCATCTGCCCCGGCGTGGTTTTTTCGGCCACTGGAAAATATCGAAACTGCGTGCGGATTAATTGCGGACTCCTCTGGACGCCGCAGGTTGAGCAGGCGATTCCAACATTGGCCAGGTTGATTGGCGAGGCGGGGCGATAGGGCCGCCCTTCCCATCGCGCCATGTTACGACTATTTTCCTAAACCTCATGCGGCAAATCGCTAAGTCGCGGCCTGTCAGTCAACCGGCGGCAGTCCGCGCCGCCATATGCGCTCTGATCGCGGCTCTATTTACGGCCGTCATGGTTCAATACTCATTCCTGCACGGCCGTTTGATCAATCCGCCGGAGTACGACGACTGTACGTATTTATCCGATGCATCCCATCGCCTGCGCCTGCTGCTCAGCGACAATCCGTTGTCGTTCTTCAGCTATTACGTGACGCTTCCGCCGCATTCGCCCTGGTCAACGTTCCTGGCCATGGGAAGTTTCATGGTGCTGGGGATGCGCGATTGGGCGCCCTACGCGGCCAACGGATTGTTGGTCCTTGGGTATCTGGCCTTCACCGATTACCTCATGCGGGGATTGCCGCTGTGGAAGAAACTCGTGGTATTCGTTTTCCTCCTGTCGATCCGCATGATCGGCATGTCCGTCGACGAATTCCGCCCGGATCACGCGGTTGCCCTGGTTACGGTCGCGGGCTGCTTTCTGATTATTGAGAAGCCGATCATTCGAGCGTCCACGTCGCGGCAATGGCTTGTCGGTGTTCTGTTCGGATTGGCTCTGCTGATCAAGCCGTCGGAATGTCCGCTGACGGCGGCACTGTTGCCGGCCTGCTTGGCGATGGGGACGGTCGCCGATTGGCAGGGAAACCGGCATCAATTGCGGTTTGGAAATGTAGCCGCTGCCTGGGCGCGGTGCATTGTTCCCGCCGTGCTTATCCCTGCCCCGCACTACATCCTCGCCTGGCGGGAACTCTATGTTTACATCTATGACACGCTGTTCGGCACATACAAAGACGTTTTGCAGACGGCGGGCGACCGCCTCTTTCAACTGCTCTATTACATCAACAGCGGCCTGGGCGGCAAAAACATGCTGGGCAAAAACGTTTATGTTTTGCTCAGCATCGCCGCGATCGCCATGGTCTTTTATCTTGTCCGCCGCCGCCGCAGCGAATTGGCGCGGCTGACTGCTTTTTCCCTGCTCCTGGCGGGCACTTACGGCCTGGTCACGAAAATGGGCGAAAAGAGCCCTTTTTATGGCTTGACGTTTCAGACCGCCCTCGTCTTCGCCGACATCTGCTTTTTGGCCAATTTTCTGCGCTGGCAGTCCCTCCGTCGGCGCGGCCTTCCCTGGGCCAGCGCTCTCCTCCTTCTTGCGTCGGGATTATGCCTCTTCAATTTTGAATGGCCTGTCTCCTACGGCAGCCCCAACGATCCCACCGTCGTCAATGTGCGGCAGATCGTCGATGGCATTTACTCGACGATCGTCGCCGCCAACCGCCTGCCAAAGGCGACGATCAGTTTTGAAGGCATCGGCGACGTGAATCCCGAATGTCTCAACTACATGGCCGACCGCGACATGCGCGACCTCAATTTCATCACGCCCGAAAGCAACGATCTTGCCTACCATCTCAAAAAATGGAAGACGTCCGACTTCGTCGTCTTGAGCCAAAGCAGCACGTACATTACGGCGGCACAGCTCCTGACTTATCAGGTGCTGGACCAGCTACTGGTCGCGATCCGGGCCGACCCCCAGTGGAAACAAATCGGCTATTTCGTTTTTAAGGCATCGGGGCGAGGATATTTCCTTTTTAAGCGGATCAGCCCGGATTTTGACGGGTGGGAAGACCTTTCTGGATTAGGAGCGACCGAAGGCCCTTATCCGCAGTGGGGTCTGCCCGTGGTCCACTGGGGCCTTGGCCCAATGACGCGTTTGCAACTTGACGATCCGCCCGGACCGGCTGAGGTGAGGATCAACTGCTGCGCCGGGTCGCCCGGCGAAATCGTCACCATCGCCCTGGACGGAAAACAGATTTCCTCGTTTCCGGTCGAGTCATGGGTTTTTAAGGAGATCAACGTTCCGCTGGTTCTTGGCGAAGGGAAGCACGAACTCGATCTCAGCTATACGCAATGGGACAAGGCCAGCAACTTGAACCGCGCCGTGCTGTTCAAGCAATTGGCGGTCGTACCAGAGGCACGGTCGACGCCGTCAACCAACCCGGCGCCGTGATGTAGGTACCGATTGCCTCACGCGAATGGCTTTTGCGTTTGATTTCGCCAACGGCGATTACTTTGGCAAACTCATGGGTTATCCGGCGGCCCTGGTCCCTATGGACGACGCCGGCAAAAGTTGACGGGCGATATCCGCATCGGGAGCCGGCACTGCCAGCGCGCTATAGGATGCGTCCTTAGGGTCGTCCTGCATGCGAGCCACGATTCCGGCGTGAGCCAGCGCGTGAGCGGCTTGATGCCAGTCGTGTACAAACTTGAACGATGCGACGACCTGCCAACCCGCGGGCCTTTGCAGCCGATCCCCCGCCGGCCGGACCTGATCGCCGATGGACTGTTGCGGCGTTGAGCTCACAGGCGGGTTTTGCTCGCGACCCAAGCTCGTGCGATCGGCGACTCCGCCAATATGAAGGACCTCAAGTCGCGCCCCGCAATAGGCGCAGATGACCGACCGTGCACCGAGCGGCACTGACATCGGCGCACCGCAATGGTCGCAGGACGTAGCAACCAGTTGCGTCACGCTCTCCGATGAACCACTCGACGGATTCATGGACGCCAATATACCGCCATCGACATCGGCTCGTGTTATAAAGTGAAAGTGATGGCATTTGAAGAATCGTCGCGCATCATCGGGGATGATTTTCGCCGTTTGGCAACATTGTCACCATTCACACCCATTCCTCCTCCAGCGACC
>JBEKYH010000129.1:0-11024 GCA_049511115.1 Tepidisphaeraceae bacterium
TGTGGGCCGGCCTCTGGTGGCGCCGTCTTCTGAGGCCCTCCGATTGGATCGGCGCACACGCCATCACGGAATGGGAATTGTCCCGCGTCCTGGCCATCGCATTCCGGCGCCAATACCTGATCGAACGCAAAAAGCCCCAAAAATACGCTCGATCCAAAGAAGCACCGACACAAGTCACGATTGCAACTCCGGCCACGGCATGAAACCGCGCGTCAGTATTATCATCTGCACCTACAACAACTCGAGGAGCCTGCAGGCGACAATAGATGCTGTAGGGCGCGTCGCTGTGCCGACGGATTTGCCGGCGGAACTGGTGGTCGTCGACAACGCCTATATGGTCAACGCGGCGCCGAAGTTGATTGGACACTCCGGGCCGAGCAATATGCCCCTCCGTGTGTTGTTCGAGCCGGCGCGCGGAAAATGCCGTGCTCTCAATCATGCGATTGCCGACGCTAACGGTGACGACGCTAAAGGTGACATCCTACTTTTCACCGACGACGACGTCCGCCCGCCGACGAATTGGATCGAGGGAATGTGCCGGCCAATCGCCGACGGAAGCGCCGACGCCGTCGCCGGCGGAGTTGTCTTTCCCGCCGAATACGAATCCGTCATGTCGCGCCCGCCCTACTCTCGCCGGCGCAACTGGTTCGCATCCTCGGAGAGTCTGGACCCCAATCACCCCAACCGCATGATCGGCGCGAACATGTCGTTCGGCCGCCATGTTCTCTCGCGTGTGGCCGCATTTGATGTCACCCTCGGTCCCGGCGCGCTTGGGTTCGGCGACGAAACCCTCTTTGCCTTCCAGCTTCTCGATCAGGGCTTTCGCATAGCACCCGCCCTGCACGTCGCCGTTGAACATCATTTTGACCGCTCACGTTTGCGCCGCCCCGCGATGCTGGCCATCGCAGCGCGCTGCGGCCAATCCGCCGCCTACCTCGCCTGGCACTGGCGTCAGGAGACCTTCCCGATTTCCGATTTCACTCTGCTGCGCCGCCGCGCCGGCTTGTGGCGGCGTCGCCTCCTGCACCCACTCGATTGGATCGGCACGGGCATCCCCGCCGACTGGGAACTCGAAGTCGCCGAATCCATCGGCTTTCAACGCCAATACCTAATCGAAAGCCGCCTCCCACGCCGCTATCAGCGCCGCACAGAACCCGCTAAGCTGGCAATGGCATCGTGAGCACGCACTTGACCACTGAAACGCCCGCTTCGACTTCCATGTATCCCACTCCCCTGGTCAGCGTCATCATCCCCGCCTTCAACCGCGGCGATCTTCTCAGGGAGGCGATTGCCAGCGCTCTGGCGCAGACCTATCGCCCCATCGAGCTTCTTGTCATCGACGACGGCTCCACCGAGGATATCGCCTCCATCGTGGCCGCCTACGGTCCGGCCGTCCGCTACCTTCGCCAGGCCAACGCCGGCCCCGCCGCCGCCCGCAACAACGGCATTCGCCATTCAACCGGCGAGCTTATCGCGCTGCTGGACAGCGACGACCGCTGGCTCGCCGAAAAGCTCGCCCGCCAGGTCCCTCACTTCGCCGCCGACCCGGACCTGGGCATGGTCCATTCCAAAGTCCGCTTCTTCCGCCACGGCAGCGAGGAAATCCTCGGGACCATGTTCTCCGGCGAGCATCTCGACGTGCATCAGGTCCTCGCCCACAACATGATCGCCACGCAAACCACCATCTTTCGCCGCGCCGTCTTCGATTCCGTCGGCGGCTTCGATGAATCGCTATTGGGACCCGAGGATTTTGATTTCTTCGTGCGCGTCACCGCCGCCTTCAAGACGCTGGGAATTCCCGATGTCCTGGCCGAGGCCCGCCAGCACGGCAATCAATACTCCGCCAGCCTCGACCGCATGTTCCGCTGCCAGATGCGCGTCGTCGCCAAACACCAGTCGCTGCACAAAAACTGCCCCGACTGCCGCCGCGCCCTCGCCGAGCTTGACCGCTTCTATCGCCAGGCTTACTGCCGCCGCGTCTTCGATAACGCCCGCGAGGCGGCGCGCGACGGACATCCCCTGCGCGCGTTGCAGTTGCGTCTGCGCGGATTGCGCCACAATCCCGGCGCGGTTTTCGATCTCCCCTCAAGACTGGCCAGAAGGATGACCGCCCAGCACGCATGAACGAGACACTCGACAATCGCTCCCTGGTTTTCCTCACCCCCACGTTCGCGCGGGACTACGAGAGATTCTGCCTCCAGCGCGAGTCCATGCACCGCTGCGCCATCGACATCCCCCACATCGCCGTGGTCAACCATGAGGATATGCCGCTCTTTTCAACAACGCCGCACCGCGACAATCTCCGCCTTGTCTCAACCGCTGATGTGCTCCCGCCGCGCCTCGAAAAGCGCCGCAGGGCCTGGGGGCAACAGCGCCGCCGCAACCCGCGCCTCTGGTTCACCGGCCGCGGCATACACGGTTGGGGCATCCAGCAACTCCTGAAACTCGCCGCCGCGCAACTGACCGACGCCAAGTCAATCGTCTGTCTCGATTCCGACACCTTTTTCATCGATCGCGTCACCCCCGACGACTTTTTCGCCCCCGACGGCAAGCTCCATCTTTATGAAACGACCGACGATCTGGATGTGCAGATGGCCGAATGGTACGCCCGCGCTCTGCGGTTCCTGGGCTTACCGACCATGGGCCAGCCCCTGCGCCGTTTCACGCATTCTCCCGTCCCCTGGCGGCGTGATGTGCTGGTGGACTTGCAACGCTTCATCGAATCGAAGCATTCCAAACCCTGGATGGATGCCGTCCTCGGCGCCGAGCGCATCATGGAATACACGCTCTACGGCGCATTCGCGCGGCACGTCGACCAGCTCAAGCGGGTCACTCCGCACGTCCCGGCGCTGGCCCTGTATTATTGGTGGCCCGAGGAAGGCCGCTCGCTCGAAGCGGATTTCGCCGCGCGATTGGGCGCCAGCCGCGCCAAAATGGTGCTGGTCAATTCCAACACCCAGCAGCCGGTTTCCGCCTTCCGCCCCTTTGTCGAACGCGCCTGGCAGGACGCTATCCACGCGTGAGCGACGGCTCCTGCATTTTCTTCTACCACGGCTGCAACTGGTCGGACATCCCCGCCCGCCAGCAGTATCTCATGGGCGCGATCGCCAAATACCTGCCCATCGTCTACTTCGACGGCGGCTTCGACCGCCCCTATCGCGTCACCTTTCAGCAGCCGCGCCCCAACATCACCGTCGTGCGCGGCCTGACCGCCATGTGCCAGCGCTTCCGCGATCGGCGCATGGAAAAAGTAGCCAAGGTCTTCTGCGCCTGGCGGCTGGCGAAACTGCGCAAGCGCTACAAGCGGGTGATCTTCTGGTGCGCCGAAAACTGGCTCCAGCCGTTTCGTTATATCCGCCACGACGCGCTGGTCTATGACTGCATCGACCCCTGCTTCAACGAGGACCCCAAGCGAATCGAGATCTTCGCCAAACGCGAGATTCAGGTCATGAGCCAATCCGCGCAGGTCTTCGCCACTGCCGACACGCTCGCCGATTTCTGCCGCCAGCATCATCGCAACGTCATGCTCTTAAACAACGCCTGCGAGCCGGCGGATTACGCCGACGACCTCCTGCAAACCGCCCCCGTCCCAACCTGGTGGCCGCAGACGCGCGGCCCAATCGCGGCCTACCTCGGCTCGCTGGACTGGCGTTTTGATTTTGCCGCGGTAAAGCAAGCGTGCGTGGAATTCCCCGGTGTTCATTTCATCCTGGCGGGCAATGTGCTTCCGCACTTAAAGCCGCAGGTCGATCAGCTTGGCGCCATGCCCAACGTCACCTGCCCCGGCCGCATCAGCGTCAGCGACGGCCGCTACCTCTTAAGCCGCTGCACCATCGGCCTCATTCCTTTCACGCTCGGCCCGATGAACGACGCCATCAACCCCGTGAAAATGTACGCCTATGCCCTGCTGGGCAAACCCATGGCCGCCACCGCCGTGCGCGAACTGGTCAGCCGCCCTCAGATCGTCGCCACCGCCGCCCCCGAGCATTTCGGCAATGCCGTCTCCTGTGCATTGGCCGCCGCCGCTCGCCCCGAAACCGCGGCCGCGCTCAAATCCTTCGCCGCCGCCAACACCTGGGAAACCCGCGCCGCTCAGGCCTGGGACGCCATCAAGAATCTCTGCTGAAAAATGAAACTGCTCTTCCTCAATTCCCCCATGGGCACGTTCACGCCGACCAACAGCGGCGCCCTGGCCACGATTATCTGGGAGCTCTCCCGCCGCGCCCGCGCGGAGAGTGTAGAGCCCGTCGTCCTCTCCCGCTCCAGCTCCATCAAACCATACGAGGACGTGAAAACAATCTTCGTGGATTACCCCCCGCAGCCAAAATCCGGCCCGGCCCTGATCTTCCGCCGCGGCCAGCGCAAGATCGCCGGCTGGACCCATCTCTGCCAGGGCCGCTATGCCCGCCGCCTCGCCGCCGCGATGAGAAAAAATAACCTCCTCGATCATCAGGTGGTCATGTTCAACGACCCGGAAATGGCCGTCTTCCTGCGCCGCCATTTCCCGCGCCTCTTCATCTTCCACTGGTTTCAAAACCAGCTTCCCTGCAAGGCCTCCTCGCGGCGCGATTTCGCCAAGTCGGCCAACGTCATCGCCGGCGTCAGCGATTTCACCAGCCGCTGGGTCGAGGATTATTACCATCTGGATCGCGGATCCGTGCGCACGCTTTACAACGCCGTCGACGTCGAGCGCTTTGCTCCTCCTGCTCAATCCCCGCCCGGCCCGCCTGTGATTAATTTCGTCGGCCGCACCGGAATCGAAAAAGCCCCGGACTTACTCCTCACCGCCGCGGCACAACTTGCCGATCGCACCAAGAATTTCAGCCTGCAGATCGTCGGCTCCAATCACTGGGGCCGCCTGGAGATGGACGATTATCAGCGCAAGCTGCAGGAACTCAGCACTCAAGTTGAGGCCAAAGGCATCACTGTCCGCCGCACCGGCCACGTCGACCGCGCCTCGCTCCCCGCTGAAATCGCCAAGGCCCACATTCACGTCGTCCCCAGCCGCTGGGACGAGCCGTTCGGACTCACCACCCTGGAGGGCATGTCCACCGGCCTGGCCACCGTCGCCTCCGCGACCGGCGGCACGCCCGAGCTTGTCGGCGACGCCGGCCTTCTCTTCGAGCGCGACTCCGTCGAGGGCCTGACCAATCGCCTCGCCGAACTCGTCGATCACGACGCCAATCGCCTCGCCGTCGCCCAGCGCTGCCGAAAACGCGCGGCGGAATTCACCTGGGACCGTGCCTGGACTACACTGCGCCAAATGCTGGCGGCGTAGCAGCCGCCAACTGCTGACACCACGGAAGGAAAGCACAGGCACGCGCAATGCACATCTGTTTCATCTGTCCCCAAACCGAGTTCTATTCCCCCACCGTCGGCGGCGCCATCGCCACGGGCATCATGCAGAAATCCCGCTGCCTCATCGCCCGCGGGCATCGCGTTACCGTATTGGCCGAAGCGAGCGAGGAGCCTAGCTATCCCGTCGGCGAGATCGTCCCCCTGCGCTCGGCCGACCCGGATAATTTCAACATCGTTCAGCGCGGCCTGGCCGCCGCGCGACTGCGCCTCCAGAAATGGGACCGCCGCTTTTACGAATATTACATGCGCTCGTTCGTGCGCGCCTTGCGCCAGATGCGCCCCGCTCCCGACGCGGTCATCTGCCACAATGATTTTGTCTCCCCCAAGTACATCAAGCGCGCCGTGCCGCGGGCCAAGGTGATCGTCTCCCTTCACAACGAGCAAGGCACGCGCCGCAATGACCTGTCCGACACGCTCCCCTACGTCGATCGCTTTGTCACCAATAGCGACTACATCCGCCGCTGGACCGCGCAAAAGCACAATATCCCGCTCGACAAACTCGTCGTCACCCTCAACGGCGTAGACCTGGAATCCTTCCGCCCGCGCCAGAATTTTCTCGAGCCGGCCAATCCGCTCCGCGTCCTCTGCATCGGGAGAATCGACCCCAACAAAGGCGCCGACCTCGCCGCCGACGCGGTGGCCGTCCTGCGCAAGGAAGGCCTGCCCGTGCGGCTCACGATCGCCGGCGATGTCTGGTTTTACAAGCGCCCCGGCGACGAGGAAAACCCCTTCCTCGCCGTCCTGAAACAAAAAATCCAGGCCGTCGACGGCGATTTTTTAGGCCACGTCCCCCGCCCCGAGGTCCCCGCTTTGGTGCGAAGGCACGACGTCGTCTGCGTTCTCTCCCGGTCGAATGAACCGTTCGGCCTGGTCGCCCTGGAAGGCATGGCCAGCGGCTGCGCCGTCGTTGCCTCCAACCGCGGCGGCCTCCCCGAAGCCTGCGGCGGCGCTGCCTGGTTGGTGGATGTGGACAATTTCGACACCATCGTCGAAGCCCTCCGTACCCTCGCCTCCATCGGCCCCGTGTTAAACGAATACAAACGCCGCTCCATCGCCCGCGCCGCCAAAGGCACCTGGAACGCCAACGTAGATGTCCTGGAAAAAGTCTTGCAATCCTAATCCCCCGCCCCTCGTTGAACCCTTAATCTCTTAACCCCTTAAGCCCTTAAACCCTCCCTTGAACATCGCCATCACATCCCTCTACCTCCCCTCCGGCAGCAAGATCGGCGTCGGCTATCAGGTTCACTACCTGGCCAACGAACTCATCCGCCGCGGACACCAGGTGACAGTCTTCAGTCAATCCGGCCCGAGCGACGATTCGCTCTATAAGGTCGAAGTCGTCGAATCCGGCCGCCGCCTGCGCACCTTCGGCTTCGCCTGGGCGCTGCGCCGCTATGATTTCTCCCGCTTCGACGTGCTCAACGCCCACGGCGACGATTGGTTTCTCGCCGGCCGCAAACGCCCGCGCCACGTTCACACTTATCACGGCTCATGCCTTGCCGAAATGTTCAACGCGACCGGCCTGGCCGCCCGCGCCCGCATGGGCATGCTCGCCGCCTGCGAATTTAATTCGCTCCTGCTGGCCGATGAAACCGTGGCTGTTTCGGAAAACACGCGGCGTTACATCCCCTTCATCCGCCACGTCATTCCCTGCGGGGTAAACCTGCAAACTTTCGCCCCCGGCTCAACGAAATCGCCGCAGCCCAGTCTTCTCTTCGTCGGCACCATGCACGGCCGCAAGCGCGGAGCGATGCTTTTGGATTTATTCCAGAAAAAAATCAAACCCGCCGTCCCCAATGCCGAATTCTGGGCCGTTTGCGAAAACGAAATCGCCGGCGACGGGGTCCGCTGGTTCGGCCGCATCCCAACCCCCGAACTCGCCGAACTCTATCGCACCGCCTGGCTCTTCTGCCTCCCCAGCACTTACGAGGGATTCGGCGTGCCATATGTGGAGGCAATGGCCGCCGGAACGCCCGTCGTCGCCTCCCCCAATCCCGGCGCGGTAGAAGTCACCCAATCGGGAACCGCTGGCGTAATCGCCAATGATGACGAGCTCGCCGAAACGATCATCAATGTTCTGCAGGACGACGCCCTGCGCTCCAAACTCCGCGAAGCCGGCCTGCTTCGCGCCCGCGATTTTTCCTGGGACACGGTCTGCGCCCGATACGAGGCGCTGTATTGCGGCAAACAAGTTCGCGCCGCGCAACCTCCGCCGCAGCCTCAAGAGACGCTCGCTCCATGACCGCACCGCGCACCCTCAACGTCGCCCTCATTCCCAGCGCCTTTCACCCCAGCGTCGGCGGCGTGGAAGAACTGGTCCGCCAGCTCGCCCTGGAGCAGCGCCGTCGCGGCTCTGATTCTCGTGTTGCCACCAATCGCTGGCCGCGCGATCTGCCGCAGACCGAACTTGTCGATGGCATCCCCGTCACGCGATATGCCTTCCGCGTCGGCGGCGGCGATCTGCGGCGTAACCTCGCCGCGGCCGCTTTCTTTCAGCCAACGGTTCGCCGCCTCTGCCGCGATTTGAAATCAGCAGGCACCGACGTCCTGAATCTTCAATGCATCAGTTGCAACGCCCCCTACGCCGTCGCCGCCGCCAAATCGCTCGGCCTGCCGCTCGTTGTCACGCTCCAAGGCGAACTAACCATGGACGCCAACCAGATCTTCCAGCGCCCGCGCGAACAGGAAATGTATCGCCAGACCCTCGCCGACGCCGATGCCGTTACCGCCTGCTCCAGGCAGACGCTGCGCGAGGCGGAAGACTTCTACGGAGATCGTCTTTCCGAAAAATCCCGCGTCATTTACAATGGCGTTAACTTGGGTGAATTCGCGGCCGCTACCCCGCACCATTGGCCGCGCCCCTATATCCTCGCCATCGGCCGCCACGTTCGCCAAAAAGGATTCGACGTACTTCTAAACGCTTTCGCCAAAGCCGGCGCGCAATCGCACGACCTCCTCATCGCCGGCGACGGCCCTGAACGAAGCGCCCTGGAAACCCTTGCCGGTCAACTTCATCTCGGCAAATCGATCCAGTTCCTCGGCAGCGTCACTCATTTCAAGGCCGTTGAGTTATTCCTCGGTTGCTCCTTCTTCGTCCTCCCCTCTCGACACGAGCCGATGGGCATCGTAAACCTGGAAGCCATGGCGGCGGGAAAACCGGTCATCGCCACCAACGTCGGCGGCGTGCCGGAGTTGGTGCTTCATGACCAGACTGGATTGCTCGTGCCGCCCGACAACGCCGAAGCCATGGCCGCCGCAATCGCCGCTCTTGTGCGTGACGCCGATCTGCGGGGGCGGTTTGGCGAGGCCGGTCGCCGGCGCGCCGTTCAGTTCTCCTGGCCGGCCCTGGCCGACCAGTACGATCAGGTTTACCGCGAAGCAATCCAGCGCCGCGCCGCCGGCCGGCGCGTTCCCGCTCATTCGGCCGCGACAGGAGTCTGATTCTCGATGTCTTCCCTGGAACCGGACCTCGGTCCGCTCACCTTATGGCGAAATGGTCTTCTCCTGACATTGCTGGCCTGGTTGCTCACCTCGCTGTTTTATCATCAGGCGTTCGATTCCTCCCCGCGCCCCGCGGAACTTCGCGAAGCGTTTACCCAGGCGCGCCTGGTCGCCGAAAGCAAATCGCCGCCGATCTATCCATCGCTCGACGCCCTGGCCATGTGGCCGCTCGACCGGCTGCCGCTCGATGTGGCGATTCATCTCTGGTTTTTCCTGTGCGTGATTTCGTTGCTCTTCAGCATCGGCCTGTTCGCGCTCGCCGCGGGAATTCAGCTTCACGACGCCGCGCCCCTGGGCATCATGATGATCATCGGCTTCCGCTATCAGCCGACGATCCTCGATTTCTGGCAGGGCCAATTCGATCTGCCGGTGCTGGCACTGCTCTGCGCGGCTTATCTCGCCGGCAGCCGCGACCGGATCTATTGGCTCGCCGCCTGCCTGGCCGGCGCGGCGCTCATGAAGCCCTGGATGATCGGATTCTTCATCTACCTGCTCATCCGCCGCCGGCCGCTCGCCTTCATCTGGGCGATGATTCTCTACGCCTCCGTTGCCGCGGCCCTGCTCGCCAAAGCCGGCTGGCATGACTGGTCGCGCCTCCCGAGCATGATGCTCCATCTGCCCAATCTCGATCTCAATTATGGCTTTGCCAATCAATCCATCCTCGGTTTCGCCCGCGTGCATTTCGGCCCCAATCCCGACGCCGAACCCTGGGTGGATGACCCGATCGTCATGTACTCTGTCGTTGCCGCGGGATTCCTCGCCCTGCTCTGCGGCCTGTGGCTCGCCTGCCGCCGCGCTCCCGCCGCGCGCGGCGACCGCGCCCGCTTGCTCTTTGGCCTGGTGGTGGCTTCCCTGCTGATGGCCCTCCCCTATTGTCGGCCGGCCTATTTCGTATTCCTCCTCCCGGTCTTCTGGACGCTCTTGACCGCCGACGGAATCACCGGCTCCGTCCGCGCCGCGGGAGTCGCAGTTTATGCGGTCTTCACCCAGCCGTTTGAAACTCCGCACACGCTCGCCACCGGCTGGGACACCCTGATGCCCTCGGCCTTTTTCTTCGCTAACGTCGTCCTCTGGATGGTGCTCCTCGCGGCCATCCGCCGCAGGCGCCTCGCGTGACCACCCAAGAGAAGAGGAGTTTGTCTTTGTCCGTCTCTCAGTCCTAGGCCCTCAGTCCTCAGTCCTTTTTCTAATGCCCTCCATCTGCATCATCCACGAAGCCATCAGCAAGGACAGCGCCATCTCCAAGGTGGCTCTCGTCCACGTGCGCACGGCGCTGGAAGCCGGTTGGAACGTCTCCGTCGTCGCCAAGTATCTCGATCCCTCATTGCACGATTCCGTCGAATGGCTGCGCCTCACCGTGCCCCGTCGGTCGTTCTTCCTTAAATGGATCACCGCCCGTCATTTCATTCGCCAGGCCATGGGCAACCGTCAGTTCGACGTAATTCAAGCTCACCAGCCGCAGGTCGCCGACATCTCTGATGTCTTCTCCTGCCACTTTCTCACGCGCGTCGCTTACGAGCGAAAATGCCTCGAAACCCGCGCCGGCCTGCGCCCAAAGTTCATCCGCCTCCAACAGCAAGGCGTGCTTTACGCCGAGGACCGCTGCTACCGCCGCTTCAATCCGCAAACCCATATCCTGTTTTGCAGCGATCTCATCCGCGATGAGTTTGCCCGCCTCTACGGCCTGCCGCCCTCGCAGGATGTGCTCATCCTGCACGCGCCGCCGCCTCACGACCTCTCCGATGAAACCCGCCGCGCCGCCCGCGCCAAACTCGTCGGCGATTTTCCCGGACTCGTGATTGGCTACCTCGGCGGTCTCCACGAGCGCAAAGGATATAAGCGATTAATCCCAGCTATCGCCAACGACCCGGGCCTCTTCCTCCTCATGGCCGGCGCTAATTGCCAGGGTTACTCGCCCCCTGAATTGGCCGGTCGAATTCGCGGTCTGGGATTGGTGGACGACGTCTCGACGTTTTACGCCGCCTGCGACTGCATCGCCGTCCCCAGCCTGTTCGAGCCGCTCGGCCTGGTCGCCCTTGAGGCCGCCGCGCACGGCGTCCCCGTCATCGCCACCGAAGAAGTCGGCGTCCTCCCCGCCCTCCTGCAATTCGGCGCGGGAGCCAAGTGGTCGCCGTCTCAGCCGCTGGGAACTGTCGCCCGCGCTC
>JBEKYH010000130.1:0-10950 GCA_049511115.1 Tepidisphaeraceae bacterium
GATCTCTGAAGGGACACTACTGCAGTTACATGCCTGGGCACGGGAGCGCAAGCGGCCGCCGAGTGGTGGGTTTCTGACGAAGTACGGTAGCGGATATGCATTAATTGAAACTTCTCCCGATGCGTATGCCGCGTTTAGCCAGCGGATAGCCAGATTCATCGTCTTCATTGAGGAAAATGTAGTCATTAGTAATGGACGTCCTGTTGCAAAGCTACCTAGAGAAAATCGTGAGCGTCTCATCAAGAATTTCGGCAGGCCGCAGCTTGAAGCCATGTTGCTGGCGCAGGCTCCTGGCCACGGGTTATGGACGGACGATTTGGCCGCGCGCGAAATAGCCCGCGAGCAGTTCAGCGTTCGAAGCGTCTGGACCCATATGCTTACTAGGTCGCATGTCGAAGCGGGCCGTGTGGATGGCGCATTACTGGATGAGGTTACCGCCGAACTGATCAACCTTTCCTACTGGTATACGCATTTGACGCCATCTGCCCTAATCTACGCAGCCGGTAAGTCCAACTGGCAGATTGATTCGGCTCCGCTGCGCGCCGTTCTTGATTGGTTTTCGAACGAGACGACATCGTCCGAAGCAATGGCTCAACTTGCTGCTCAAACCATGGTGCACATATTTCGCCGAGCATCGCTTGTGGACCAGGCCGAGGGAGTTCTACGCCGGGTACTCGAACGACTTGGATCTCGCTCCGCAGGCGAACAAATTATCCAATGGATATTTAATTGCATTGACCCCCTTTTCGGCCTTGACGTGGTAAATGCGAAGAGGATGAAACAACTAATCGTGGCTTGGCGGGCATCACGCGGCGGCATTGGCCTCGGGTAAAGCGGAATTGCCACTTGCGAGTGAGATCGCGGCCCATCCCCCTCACCCCGCCGCCTTCGCCCCTTGTCGCCGACTTTGCTCCGCCACCACTCCCATATTGCGGAATTTCTCGTAGCGGCGTTCCAGAAGATTCTCCATCTTGGTTCGCGTCAGGCTACCCAGCGATTTGGCGATGTACTGCTCCAGGTTATGCGCGGCCGTGTGCGGATCGCGGTGAGCGGCGCCCAGCGGCTCGGGGATGATGGCGTCGATCACCCCAAGCTGCTTGAGCTCGCGGCTGGTCAGGCGCAGGTTTTCGGCCAGTTCGGCGGCGCCGTCGTTGCTCTTGAAGAGAATCGCGCTGCACGCTTCGGGGCTGATGACCGAGTACCACGCGAATTCCATCATCGCCACCCGGTCGGCGATTCCCAGCCCCAGTGCTCCGCCACTGCCCCCTTCGCCGCAGACGATCGCCACAATCGGCGTGCGCAGGCGGCTCATTTCCATCAGGTTCCGCGCGATGCTCTCGGCCTGCCCGCGCTCCTCGGCGCCGATTCCGGGATATGCCCCCAGAGTGTCGATCAGCGTCACCACCGGCAGTCCGAATTTCTCCGCCAGCTTCATGCAGCGAAGCGCCTTGCGATATCCTTCGGGATGGGCCATGCCCCACGAGCAGCGCAGCTTTTCGCGCGTCTCGCGCCCCTTGTGGTGGCCGATGAGCATGACCTTGTGCCCGCCCAGGCGAGCCAGCCCGCAAATAATCGCCGGGTCATCGCCAAAGCAGCGGTCGCCGTGCAGTTCGCGGAACTCGCGGCAGATCATCTCGACGTAATCCTTGAACAGCGGCCGCTGGGGATGCCGGGCCACCTGCACCGTTTCCCAGGCGCTTAGATTGTCATAGGTCTTACGCAGCATTGCGGCGTAATCGGCGCGGCGCTGGCGAAGCTCCTTCGAGTAATCCACCTGCTTTTGGGATTGCTGCGCCTCGAGCTCCAGGATGAGCTCTTCCATCTTGTAGAGCGGGCGCTCAAACTCCAAGACATGCCTGGAAGCCGGCCTGCTGCCGCCATTGGCCGATCCCTGCGGCAGGGACAGCGACAGCGGCGGAGATGATTTGGATGGCGAATTCGCCGAATACCCTACATCGGGCATAAGCACACACCCGGCGCCTCCGCGCCAGTCCCTTCCCAGGAGACTCGAACATACCCTCCAAATCGCCGCCACGCCAGCGTGTACAGCCGATTGTGTAAAGGATAGGTTAGACCAACAGTCCGCCGGTTGCAAGTTTTCCCATCAGGGTTATAAGGCTGCGCCGGCATTTGGGAATTCATCGAATGATGCCTCCAACCAGGATCACTATTCTAGGCGTCGGTCTCCTCGGCGGCTCCATCGGCCTGGCTGCCAAGTCATTGATAAATGGTTGTAAGATCGTCGGTTACGGTCATCGTGTGGAAACTTTATCAATTGCGATGGAGCGCGGCGCCATCGACGAAATTCAGCCTAACGCGGCGGAGGCTGTTGCCGGGGCTGATCTGGTTATCCTGTGCACGCCGGTGGGGGTGTTTGAGCAGCTTATGGGGGAAATCGCCCCCGCATTGACCGCCCAAATGATCATTACCGACGTTGGCAGCACGAAACGCTCTATCGTCGCGGCTGCCGCGCGGCAACTTCCGTTCCCAGCGCGGTTTGTGGGAAGTCACCCCATGGCCGGCGGCGAAAAGCAGGGGATTGCCTTCGCCCGAGCGGATTTATACAAGGACGCCATCTGCCTGATGACGCCAACGGCCCAATCCGACGCAGCCGCCGTACAGGAGGTCGAGGACTTCTGGCGGCTTCTGGGGATGAAAATTACCCGCCTGACGCCCGAAGTGCACGATCAGCTTGTCGCCCAGATGAGCCACCTGCCCCATGCCGTGGCTGCCGCCCTCGTGGCCCTGCAAGAACCCGATTCCCTGGCCCTGTGCGGAAATGGCTTTTTGACCACCACGCGCATAGCCGCCGGCGACGGAGGATTATGGCGCGATATCTTCCTGGATAACCGCGACAATCTTATCAAGCAGATCGCCCGGTTTCAGGCGGAATTGACCAAACTGCAAAGCCGGCTGGAAAACAACGATCCGGCGGCTGTCAAAGCGTGGCTCGACGCGGCGGCGGTCACTCGGCAGGCAATGGCGAAGAAACCCGACTGATTAACCAAATTGCCTCGGCGATTGTTTAGTTGAAAGTCGTCGTTGTGGTAGTCGTGGTCGATCCCACGATCGTCTCGCCATTGCCCAGGTCGAGGCCGGCGGTTGACCCGTTGTTGGTGCCCTCAACCGTAAAGGTTCCAGAATCGCTCGTTGACGGATCCGTGGTGACCGTCGTTGTGCTTTGCAGCACGCCGTTCACGTAGGTGTCAGTGATTGTTTCCGAGCCGCCGTTGGTATCTACCGTCGATGTGCCGCCGGTGATCTGAGTGTCGTTGAACAGCGGCGAGGTGTTCGACGACTCGGCCAGCAGCGCCGAATCGACAAGCGCAGCCGTCGAGTCGCTGGTTTGTTGGAATGTTGGTATCGCCGGAGTCATCGGAATGTTCGCCGGCGCAGGCACAGAAAGGGGCGTAACCACAGCGGGAATCGGCGTCGTTACGGCTGGGCCGACGTTCATTTCGATGGAAACACGAGACAGCAAGATCAGGCTGTCATCCAGCTCTTGGGCCACTTCCGCGGGAGTCGGCGGGATGGGGTTTCCATTGCTGTCAAAATTGGACTCGTCTGTCGGCACTTCTTTGAATTCCGCACCTTGGCCCGGAGGGTTCACACCGATGCCGCGGAGGTTCACCGTGTCATTCGTAGCGATGGCCTGCAGGACGGCTAGGCTGAGCGAGTCGCTTGGCGAGATGGCGCCGAACGCGGCGTAACCGCCGTTCTCTGTGTCCAGAGCTGGGTTGGACGTGTAGTTGAAGAAGAACGTATTGGTGGCGGAATTCGCTGCGCTCCCGCGCGCCATGGCAATGGTTCCAACGGTTCCGTTGCTCTCGACGCTGGGATTCACTTCCAGCGGGATCGGGCTGAGCGTCGGCACAAGCCCGACGGTGTTGGACGAAGTGACGTTAAACTCGCCGCCCTGAAGGACGCCGATTCCATCACTGGAGACGTTGGTAAGCCGATTGAAAAACGTACCGTCCCAGTCACCGGCATTCGCGTAATGGAGGAAATTGGCGATGGTGTCGGGGAAGTCGGACGTGTCCGCCAATTTGACGATCATATTGCCAAACGGCGTGGCAAATACGGCGACCTTGTGGCTCTTGATGGAAGTGACCACACGGTAAGTGCCGCCTGGGGTGCCGTCCTGGTTGCCGTCGAGGGCCACGCCTTCTTCGTTTAGAATGTCCGAGCCCTTCACCACGATTTCGTAGGGAGTGGCGATGGGCAGATTCTTCTTGGAGGCGATGAGTATCTGTTCCAGCCCGGAGTTGTAGGAGACGTTGGTCTTCACCTGGATGTGATCGGAATTGGCGGGATTTCCGCTCGGTCCGGCTTTGTACATGAGCACATCCTGAGCATTTACAGTGGCCCCATTGACGTTGGAGTTGACCGTCATGATCACCGAGCCGCGATTGTCGGCGATGATGCTGCTGATTGTATAGGCGGTAAACAGTAGGCGGTTTTCCAGGGGTTCCAATGCGACTGATTTGCTGCGGGGCGACTGCAACGGCTTGGGGAACTTCATTACTCCTCCGGACGGATAAACAAATCTGCCAGAAACCCTCACAATTCCCAGCCCTGAGAAGCTAATAGTACAACGTGTTGGCAGTTACGCCAAGTCCGTCGGAGGAAGGACTGAGTGCTGAGGACTGAGGACTGAGAGACGCTTAGCCTTTCTCGCTTCCAGCGATATCGCCTGCTCCAAACTCGCCACAAACAACCGATTCGAAGGCAGCCCATCGGGATGATTGGAAACTTCCGCGCCGGTGAGCCAGAGAATCTCGGCGACCTCGGCCGGATCAGGGTGCAATTCGCCGGATAGAAGCTCGGCCGTCCATCCCCACAATGTGAGCGGCCAATCGGGTTTTTCCCAATGCCAGACGTGCGCGATGGGTTTCACCCGCGCGTCCAATTCCTCCTTCATTTCACGCACGATGGCGGCGGGCTGGGATTCCTGGAGTTCTATCGTCCCGCCGGGAAAGCAGACCTTCAGCGGCGAAGCCACCTTGTCGCTGCGGCGGATGCACAGCCACTTGCCATCGGCGCGGCGGCAGGCCACCACCACGCCGTGCACGCGGCCATCGGCCTGAAGGGGACGACTGGTTTGAACCTGGTGCGATGTCTCTGGCGGTTTCATGGCGGGCAAACCTCTTTCTCGCGAGTCCTCGCTGGCTGATCCAAAAGAGCCTCCGACAAAAAATCCGCCAGCCGACGTCGAAACTCATCGGGGCGCTGGCCCATCGAGGTAATGTGAAAACAACCCTCGGCCATCCAGATTCTGCTGATCCCTAAATCCGACGCCCGGCCTTCCACTGCCGCGGCGATCTGCGCCTGCTGGTCCGGGGGAACGAACGGGTCCTCCCCCGATTGCACCACATACAGCGGGCAGCGGATTTTCCCGATCACATTGATCGGCGCGACCTCGCTGAAATCCGCCCCCGTCATGCGCCGGCCGATGGCGATGGCAGCGCGTTGAAATATTCGTCCAGGAACACCCAGGTTATCCGCATGAGACAGCACGGCACTGGGAAAATCACGGTAGGGGGATTCCATCACCACCGCGGCGATGTCCTTCCGCAGCAAGGCTGTCGCCCCGGCCACGGCGCACCCCAGGCTCGCGCCAAACAGCACAATTCGCCGCGTCTGATCGGGATAGCTGGCCTTGATCTGATCGATCACCTGCGAGACATCGTGCCGCTCGTAATAGCCGGCCGTGGTGAACATTCCCTGGCTCTGCCCGTGCGCGCGCAGGTCGATCGCCAGGACATTAAATCCCATTGACCGCAGCAGCGGCGCCCAGGCAATGCCGCCGATTTTCGCGTCGGTGTAACCGTGCAGGACGATCACGCACTTTTCCGACGGCTCTGCCGCGGGAATCCACCAACCGGCCATTCGCAACGGCTTGCCTGTCCATTGATCGCGCACCTTGAACGGAATCGACTCATACGACAATTCCAGGTCCTGCGGCGACAGTCGCTTCAGAAAGTAAGTGGCCTTTCCGTCGGTCATCCGTGGCGGCCGCAGCAGGGCAAACGCCATCCCGACGGTGGTCAGCGCGAATAACAGCGCTCCCGATCCAAGCAATACGATCGCCAGGCGAACCACATCCCAAAACATGGCATTTGCCATAGGCATCCGCCCGGCATGATACGCCAATGGCGGCAAGCGCATCCACTGGGGGGAATCAAGGACTGAGGACTGAGGGCCGAGGACCCAGAGGCTGGAAGAATGACAAGATGACTGGGTGACAAGGTGAACGGGTCAGCAGTTTTGTGAGATTTTCGGCGCGGCGACCCGCCTATTCAAGTTTACGGGCCGTCGCGTCCGATAACTCTGAGTAAGAGCCGCGGCCTTGGATGGCCCGACCAGCACTGATTATTTTCCTCGTAGAACCTCGACAGGAGGCTTCCGTGAAACGCATACTCGCCCTGACCGCCGCCAGCGCCTTGGCCGTTGCCGCCGGTTGCAACCAGAACAAGCCGCCAGCGACCGCGTCCCTGACGCCGACCCCCGCGGTCGCCCAGTTGTCACCGATGCCGGAACAGACGCCCGCGCCGATTGAAGCGGCCGTCGCCCAGCAGCCCATCGACACCTCGACGCCAACGCCAATGTCGGATGTCTCGGTCAGCTCCGGCGGGTCGTTCGGCTCCGCGTCTACCAGCGGCGGCAAGTACACCGTCAAGGCCGGCGACACCCTCTACCACATTGCCCTCAGCCACTACGGCGAAGGCAAGCAGTGGAAGAAGATCGCCCTGGCCAATCCCGGCGTCTCCCCGTCGCACCTGCGCGTCGGGCAAGTGCTCGTGCTCCCATAATGCGTGGACGCCGTCGGGCGTCTTATCGCGCCGCCGCTGATTTCTGCTGCCTGACGTTCCACCACGCCAGGAATATGCCGAATTCGTACAGCAGAATCAGCGGCGCCAGGAGCGCCAGCGTGGCCGTGACAACGTCGCCGGGACTCACCGTCGCCGCCAGCACGGTCATGCCGAAATAAACCTGGCGGCGCCACGCCTTGAGTTGGCTGATCTCCACGATCCCCAGCCGCGCCACCGCCATGACCACCAGCGGCAACTGGAAGCACAAGCCGAACGTGATCAGCAGGCGGAACACCAGGTCCAGGTAGTCGCCCAGCTTGAAGTGCGGCGTCATCAGGCTGTCGCCGCCGAAGAGCAGCGAACGCACACTCCCTCCGAGGAACACCTTGGGACGACCCTCTCTGACATTCAGCCATATCTGCCCCTCCGTCGGATGCGGCGGGTCCGCCGTCACCACCTGAAGGTGACTCTCGGCTGAATTTGTGACAATGGGGGGGGCATTCATCGTTCCCAGTTCGAGCGGAATGCTGTTGGTGAACGCCACAAAAAAATTCATCGTCAGCGGCAGCACTATAAAGTACACAAACGCCATGCCCGCCAGCAGGAGCGTGACCGCCAGAGGCACATAGCGCGTGATTGATTTGCGTTCCTGCGGGTATAGCCCCGAAGCGATGAATTGCCAGAGCTGGTAGATCAGCCACGGCCCGGCCAACGACCCGGCGGCGATCAACGTCACCTCAACCCAGGACATGAAGACTTCGGTCGTGTCGTCGGCGAACAACTGCGGATTGAGATTGTGCGATTGCAATGCCATCACCAGCGGCCGGCAGATGATCGCCATGATCTGCTTGGCCAGCGGGATGCAAAAGATGATCCCCACCACCACGCCGGCCAGCGCCAGAATGATGCGATGCCGCAATTCCTCCAGGTGCTCCCCGATGGTCATGCGAAAATCATCGGGGTCATAGCTCTGCTTCTTCGGCGGCGGCACAGTCGCGGTCATGGAGGTATTCTACGGATGATCGGCCGATCGGGTAGTCATACGGAGGAATGAACGCTGAGGCACAGAGGCGCAGAGGTAGGAAAGACGAGGAATCAAAATGGGATTTGAATTTCTCCGCCTTTTCTTCCTCAGCGCCTCGGCGCCTCAGCGTTCAGTTTTCCGCCATCTCCGCGAATCGCCCCTGCAAATCTCCATATAGTTTGGCATACGTCGCATAGGCCTTCTCATACTTTGCAACCGCGCCACCTTTGGGCTTCAGCCGCTCGGTCCGGCGGATCGCCGATTTGCAGGCCTCCTCGACAGAATCCCAGATGCCGATGCCGACTCCCGCCAGAAGGGCCACGCCATAGGCCGGGCCTTCGGTGGCGTTGGTGGTGACAATTTCGCTGCCGTAAATATCCGCCTGAAGCTGCCGCCAGAACGGGCTGCGCGCTCCGCCGCCGCTGGCCCGGACTTCCGTGATCGGGACGGACATTTGTTTCATGATCTCCAGCGCATCGCGCATGCCGAACGTGACTCCCTCCAGCAGCGAGCGGATCAGCATCGGCCGCGTCGTCCGGCTGGTCAGACCGATCCACGCCCCGCGCGCCAGTGGATCGGGATGGGGGCAGCGCTCGCCGGTCAGGTAGGGGAGAAAGAACAATCCCCCGCCGGCGGGCGCGCTCGCCGCTTCGGCGATGAGCAATTCGTAGGGGTCGCGACCTTTCTTTTTTGCCGCCGCGACTTCCGCTGCCGCTAGATTATTCCGAAACCACTGAAAGCTTCCGCCTGCCGACAACATGCATCCGAACACGCACCACTTCCCGGGAATGGCATGACACATCGTGTGCACTCTGCCCTGTGCATCGCGCGTCGGCTGATCACTGTGGGCAAACACGACGCCGCTGGTGCCGAGCGTCGCGCTCACGATGCCCGGAGCGACAATGCCATTCCCGACCGCCCCCGCCGCCTGATCCCCCGCGCCCCCGACAACAGGAATCCCCGCCACCAGGCCCAGATGCTTCGCCCCATCCGCGGTCAATCGTCCCGTCACCTCCGGCGATTCGTGCAAGCGCGGCAGCAGCGCCGCGTCGATCTCCAGCAATCCCAGCAGCTTTTGCGACCAGGCGCGATTGGCCACATCGAGCAGCAGCGTCCCGCTGGCGTCGCTGACTTCCGTCGCATATTCCCCGGTCATGCGATATCGGATGTAATCCTTGGGAAGCAGGATGTGCCGTGTCTTGGCATAGACGGCCGGCTCGTGCTGGCGCACCCAGAGAATTTTGGGCGCCGTGAAGCCCGTCAGCGCGGGATTGGCCACCATTTCGATCAGCGCCGCGCGCCCGCCGGCTTTGGATTCAATCTCCGCGCACTGTTCGGCCGTGCGCTGGTCGTTCCACAACAGCGCCGGCCGCAGCGCCCGCGGGCCGTCGCCGAGGAAAACGCTGCCATGCATCTGGCCTGACAATCCAATCGCCGCGACATCCGCCGGCTTGATGCCCGCCTTTTTCAGCACGGCTCGCGTCGCCGTTCCCGCCGCCTGCCACCAGTCTTCAGGCCGCTGTTCCGACCACCCCGGCTTGGGCGAAAAGATCGGATGCTCGGCCATCGCCGTCGCCAGGACGCGGCCTGTTTCGTCACATACCAGCGTCTTGGTTCCGCTGGTCCCGATGTCAATGCCCAGGAGATGGCGCGTGGAAAGTTTGGCCTTCCGAACCGACTGATTAGAGCGCATGGGTTGAATTCCTCCCGCGATTGCGCGTTAATAGATGAAAGCGAAGCCGATTGCAATTGACGGAGCGGTAGGAGGATGGTTCAAAAGTTGAAGAGTTCAAAGGCTCAAGCGTGCGGCGTAAGATTCTCTCGCTTAAACCCTTGAACTCTTAAGCCCTTAAACTCTTGAATCCTTTGGTTCGGAGCAAACCTTGCAAATGACCCTGGCACAACTGGCGGAGACAATTGGCGCACAAATCGTCGGCGACGCTTCCGTGCAAGTCGGCGCTGCCGCGACTCTGGACGACGCCACCGCGGATCACGTCAGTTTCCTCTCCAATCCGCAATACGAGAAGAAACTGGCCACCACGCGCGCCGGCGCGGTGATTGTCGCCCGCAACATCACCTGCGAGCGCCTGAATCTTCTCAAAGCCCCCGATCCCTACCTCGCCTTCGCCAAAGCGGTCATCGCCCTGCATGGCCATCGCGCTCACCCGCATTCTGGAATTCACCCCCGCGCCTTCGTCGAGCCGACCGCCACGGTAGGGGAGGGATCGGTACTCTACCCTGGCGTTTACGTCGGCCCGCGGGCCGAGATCGGCCGCGACTGCATCCTGTATCCCAACGCCGTAATCTATGACGATACCGTGTTAGGCGACCGCGTCATTGTTCATGCCGGCGCGTCCGTCGGCCATGACGGCTTCGGCTTTGCCACCAGCAAGGGCGTCCATCACAAGATTCCCCAAGTCGGAAAAGTCATCGTTGAAGACGATGTTGAAATCGGCGCCAATGCCGCCATCCAGCGGGCGGCCCTGGGCACCACGATCATCGGCAAGGGAAGCAAGGTCGATTCCCTCGTCTCCATCGGCCACGGCGTCAAGGTCGGCGAATATGCCCTGCTCGTTTCCCAGGTCGGCATCGCCGGCAGCACCACACTTGGCCACCACGTCACCCTTGGCGGCCAGGTCGGTGTCGCCGGCCATCTTCGGATCGGCAACAACGTGATCGTCGCCGCCCAGGGTGGAATAGTGGGTGATGTCCCCGACGAAAGCGCCCTCATGGGCGCGCCTGCCATGCCGCTGCGCCACGCCCGCCGCGTTTATGTCGCGTTTACCAAGCTGCCGGAAATACTCGAACGCATCCGCGAATTGGAGGAGCAAATGTCCGAACTCGGCGCCGACGGACATTCTTCTGAGGGCGAGCCAAAAACCGACGGCCCGCAAAAATAAGCGAATCATTGCAACCGCCGCGAACCAGAATGCTGTTATAATCCGAGCCCTTCACTATGCGGATCGAGGACATCAAGTGGTGGCAGTGGGTCATCATCAGCTTATTGCTGGGCTGCTTCCTCGCGTACATGAATCAGCAGGAGATTGTCAGTCTCAATTACGCCGAGCAACAGGGGACTGAGTTCGAGCGCGACATGCTCCACCCGCCCGTAAA
>JBEKYH010000131.1:0-10944 GCA_049511115.1 Tepidisphaeraceae bacterium
GTCTCACTTCTCCTGAACAAAGCTATCTGTTCGGCTGTAAGATCAATATCGTGCCACGAGGAATCGCCCTAACGCTTTCCGTGCTGGCCGTTCTGAATTACATCGGCGCTGTCTCTATCATTAATTCGCCAGACGACGAGCGATCTTATTTCTTTGGTCGAAAATGGTCTCTTGACATGAATACCCGTGAGACGACCAGCGCGATCTTTGCCATTCGCCACTGGCAGACAGTCAATACCAGCGAGTATTTGTTCCAATTTCCGCCAGATTATTTCTTGTTTATTGGGCTGGCGATTGCGCCGCTTCTGATCATGTACCTCTGCTACCGGTGCGGCTTGGTTCGAAGGGACCAGATTGCCAAATCCAAGGGCCCAAGCCTGTCGCGTAATTCACCGTAATTTGATTCGGGGGATTTTGCCGGGTAAATCTTTGAGCTTAAGAAGGAGTTGAGTTTCGGCACCGTCAGCTTTTGGTCCATTCGTCAAGGAGGACGCACATGTCACGCGGGGAACAAGCACTGCGTCGTAAGCGCCGCAAGGAACGCCGCTATCAGCGGCAGCGCGAGCGTATTTTCCGCCAGGAGGGTGATTTCGAGGATTTCCTGCCCCCAGATGTGCGCGTTAATGGCTATACCGTCACTTTCGATCAACTGGATCGCGAGGAAGAATCCGATCCGGCTTTGGACGAGGCCCTGAAGGATGGGCGCGAAGAGCTTTACCGGAAAGTGGGCGAAGAGCCGGCGGCGGCGATCCCGCAACTGGAATCGCTGTTGGCAAGGTTTCCAGATTCACGCGTGCTCATGAATTGGCTGGCGAAGGCTTATGCCGGCAACCACCAGATCGAAAAATCCGACGCCATTGTTCGGCGGAATTACCAATTGCATCCCCGCTATCTTTTCGCCCGCCTGAACTACGCGCAGACGCTTCTTCGCGACGGAAAGACCGCGGAAGCGGCGCAAGTGATGGACCATAAATGGGATCTCAAGGCGTTACACCCCGATCTCGATCTGTTTCATATTACGGAATTCGTATCCTTGAGCCACCTTGCCGTAATCTATTACATTACCATAGGCGAATTTGAGGCCGCCCACTCAATTTTCACTTTGCTGGAGCAAGTGGTGCCGGGCCACGAGATCACAAAACTCCTCAAGCCCCTCGTCGAGACATCGACCCTTATCCTGGCGCTCAAACTGATGACCGAGCGACGGCTGGCGAAAGGCCTATTGCCGTGACGACGGGTGTAACTCCTCTTTGCGGCGACACTGCCCTTTACCCCCTCTCCATGTACTCAGGGAGAGGGTTGGAGTGAGGGTTCTTCGCCTCTCGCCACAATTGAGCGTCACACCCCTACCAACTGCGTGTTGATGATTGCGCCCGTGGGCGTTTCATCGCGACGGCGGTAGAATGAACCTGTGGATAACGAGCTAAAAAGATCGGCATCCGCAGCCCGCCGCCCCTCAAGGCGATTCATTTATTTTTGGCAGCCCGTGCCGCTATTTATTTTAGCGATGGTCCTGGTGGCGATCGTGGAGGCGCTGATAATTCCGACCGTCCTAAGTCTGACTCACCGGTGAAGTCGGCATTCGCTGTCTTGAAGGACGCTTCCTTCGCTCTCCCCCTCCGTGACATTCCCCCCCTCATTCCCTATCATTCCGCTCCCGAAGAAACCGACTGGGATGTCCGGGAGTATCCATGCCTAGTGATAAAAGTCCGTACCAATTCGATCTCATCGTCATCGGCGGCGGCCCCGCGGGTTATGCGGCGGCGGTCCGGGCCGGTCAGTTGAAAAAACGCGTCCTCTGCGTCGAAAAGGAAAACCTCGGCGGCACCTGCCTCAACTGGGGCTGCATCCCCACCAAGGCGTTGCTCGAAGACGGGGCGTTCGTGCGCAAGCTGCGCACCGAAGCGGCCGAGCATGGGATTACCTTTGACAACTTGAAGGTCGATTTTGCAAAAATCGTCGGCCGCAGTCGCGCGATCGCCATGCAGCTCAGCAAGGGAATCGCCCACCTGTTCAAGAAATACGATGTGAAGCACGAGACCGGCACCGGCTCGATTCTCGGCTCGCATAAGGTCAAAGTCGGCGACAAGGAACTGACCGCCGACCACATCCTTATCGCCACCGGCGCCAAAGCCACGCCGCTGCCGGGCGCCCCATTTGACGGAACGCGCGTGATCGCCTCGCGCGAGGCCATGACCCTCAAGCAATTGCCCAGGCGCCTGGCCATCATTGGCGCCGGCGCGATCGGCTGCGAATTCGCCGATTTTTACAACGCCATGGGCACCGAGGTTATCGTCGTCGAAATGCTCGATCACATCCTGCCCAATGAGGACGACGACATCGCTGTGGTTCTGGAGCGCATCTTCACCAAGCGCGGCATGGATGTCCGGGCCAAAACCAAAACCGACAAAATCGAGCTGACCGAAAACGGCGTGAAGATCACCCTATCGGGAGCCAAGCCCGGCGTAATCGAAGCCGATGCGGTGCTGGTCGCCGTTGGAGTGACCGGCAACGTCGAGGGCCTGGGCGCGGAGAAAGCCAAGCTCGACCTGAACCGCAATCGTGTGAAGGTCACCGAGAAATACAAGACCAATCTCGAAAACGTCTGGGCCGTCGGCGACTGTGTCCGCATGGGGGATGACCGCCACCCCGACTTGGCCCACGTCGCCCATCATGAAGCCGTTGCCGTCGTCGATCGCATGTTCGGCGCGCACGTTGAAAGCATCGACTATCTCCAGATTCCCGGCTGCACGTACACCCATCCTCAGGTGGCCAGCATGGGATTCACGGAAAAGCGGGCCAAGGAGGCCGGCAAGGAAATCCGCGTCGGCAAATTCCCCTTCGCCGCCAGCGGACGCGCTCTTGCCGCCGGCGAGAGCGAGGGATTCGTGAAACTGATCTTCGACGCCAAGCTCGGCGAACTGCTCGGCGTGCACATGATCGGCGAGCACGTGACCGAACTCCTCAGCGAGCTGGTGCTGGCACGCAAGCTGGAGGCCACCGAGGAGGAAATCCTCGAGGCCATGCACCCGCATCCGACGCTTTCCGAGGCCGTGATGGAGGCCGCCGGCGCATCGGTGGGCCGGGCCATTCATATCTGATGTTCAAGCGATGTCGTTCAAGCGGCAACTAACGAGGCAACTGTGTCACGCAAAGCGCTGATTGTCTGGGGCGGTTGGGACGGCCATCAGCCGCAACAGGTCGCCGGGATTTTCCGCGGCCTGCTGGAAAAAGAATCGTTCGAGGTCCAGGTCAGCGACTCGCTGTCGGCCTTCGACGACGCCGCGAAGCTGGCCGCGTTGAATCTGATCGTCCCAGTCTGGACGATGGGTACTATCGCCAACGAGCAGTTGAATAATGTCTGCGCGGCCGTGCGCGGCGGCGTTGGCATCGCCGGCTGTCACGGCGGCATGTGCGATTCCTTCCGCACCGCGACCGAGTGGCAATTCATGACCGGCGGCCAATGGGTCGCCCACCCCGGCAACGACGGCGTGCCGTATACGGTGCACGTTCCGCAGACCGGCAATCCCCTGACCGACGGGATCGGCGACTTTACCGTTCGCAGCGAGCAGTATTACATGCACGTCGATCCGGCCGTGAAAGTCCTGGCCACCACGCGATTTCCCACCGTCGATGGTCCCCACGCCGGCAACGGGCAAGTGGATATGCCTGTCATCTGGACGAAAGTCTACGGCCGCGGCCGTGTGTACTACTGCTCGCTGGGCCATCAAGCCAACATCGTGGCCCTGCCAAGCGTCACCGAATTAATGCGGCGCGGATTCCTCTGGGCGGCCTGCCAATAATTCTAAGGAACTACAAGTCTCCCTTTGACTGCCCGGAGCAACGGTCCACGACCTTCTGCGCCGTTGCCTCATCCAGACCCAATTGCTCGATCAGAAATCCGGCGCCTACTTCTTCCATGTCGCGAACGTCGAACAGGCCCAGGGCAAGGACCTTGTCCACCATCTGCTGCGTAATTGCGGGAATGCTGCTCAGCGTCTGAGCCAGGCGCTGCACGCCGGCTTGGAACTCCGGGGGTGTAAGGATGTCCACGTCCCAGCCCGTCAGACGAGCGGCCAGTCTCACGTTCTGGCCGCGCTCGCCGACGGCCAGGGACAACTGGCTGCCGTCCACCACCACCGTCGCGCGGCCCAATACGAAACAGAGGGCCACTTCCTTCACTTCGGCGGGCTTGAGAGCGTTGGCGATGAAGTTCTGGCCGAACTGGTGCCAGCGGATGATGTCGATCTTTTCGCCTCCCAGCTCGTCCACGATGTTCTTGATGCGCCTTTGGTCCGCGCCGACGCACGCGCCCACCGAATCCACTTTGGAGTCGCTGGAACTGACGGCAATCTTGGTCCGGTTTCCGGGCTCGCGGGCCAGGGCCTTGATTTCGATGGCGCCCTCGCCCAATTCGGGAACCTCGCCCTCGAAGAGGCGTTTGACAAAATCCGGATGGCTGCGCGAGAGGATGATTTTGACCCCCGCCGGCTTGTCGCGCACTTCGAGAATGAGGCATCGGATGCGTTCGCCGACCTCGTGCGTTTGGCCGGCGATTTGCTCGCTGCGCGGCATGATCCCCTCAATGGCGAGTGGCAGAGCGACGATTATGACGCCGTTTTCAAAGCGGGAGACCCTCCCGGCGGCGATCGTGCCGACGCGGTCCTTGAATTCCTCGTAGATGCCCATAAGTCACACACTCCGTGGCTGCATAATTCCGCCCCGTTGGCGGTTGCAGCTCGAGCAGTCCCGGAAAAATTGGCAGACCCCCCTTCCTGGCGGCCGCGTGACCAGCGCCGAATGGATCACTCAGCTAAGCTGAAGCGGCTGCTACTGGTTCCCGTTCCCGCCGCCTGTCCCGGTCGCCTCCGCAGCCGGGGCAATCTCAATCACCTGCGATGACGGTGGCTGCGTCGGCGGCGTCAGGGTGATCAAATCCTTCAACACTTCCAGCGCCTTGTCGGGCCGGCCGGCCTGGCGATACAGGTCCACAAGCTGAAAGCGGATCATGCGCTGAACCGCGAAATTCTTGGTCCCATCCAGCACCGAATTGAAATACGCGATCGCCTGGTCCGGACCGTCTGCTTTCAGCAGATCGGCCGCCGCATTGACCGCGGACACGCCGCTGGCCGCGGGATCGAGAGCGATCGCCGCGTACTCACCTGCGGGAAGAGTACGCGTTGCCGGCGGCGCGTTCTGCGCCAAAACAAAAGCCTGCGAAGCGGCCACAATCATCCCCGCCGCCCAAAACGTCACGCGAGTCATACGGCCTCCCATCGAGTTAGAACAACCAGGAACAAATCCCGATCAGCAGCCCGCCACGGGCTACAAAATCCTTGCCACATTGTAGTGGTTAACGCGCGAGAGTGGCATAATATTCGGGGAGTGCGAAGAATCTGAGTAATCTCAGGAGGACCGCGGGCCCAGGACCAAGGGCCGAGGACTGAGGACTGAGGACCGAGAGGAAATGCAAAATGCCGGTGGTAGCTCCCGAGTCTTCGCCTTTTTGCTCAGTCCTCAGTCCTCAGCACTCAGTCCTTAACTGTTCCGCCCACTAAGCGTGGCCGAACACCGTATGATGTTGTAGGAAAGGTTTCCGCCCTATGAGCCAGTTTTATAACAATGCGAAAACGCTGATTTTGCTCACCGTCTTGACCTGCCTGATCGTCTGGATCGGCGGCGTGATTGGCGGCAACGACGGCTTGCTGATTGCCCTGGTCATTTGCGCCATCATGAACTTCGGCAGTTACTTCTACAGCGACAAGATCGCCCTGGCGACCATGCACGCGACCGAGGTCGGGCCGGAGCATCCGCTTTATCGCATCGTCGCCAGGCTCATCGAGCGCGCCGGCTTGCCCATGCCGCGGGTCTATGTCTCGCCGGCGATGGCCCCCAACGCGTTTGCCACCGGCCGCAACCCGCATCATGCCGCCGTTTGCGCGACCGAGGGCCTGCTGCAGATGCTCTCCGAGGACCAGATCGCCGGCGTCATGTCGCACGAACTGGCCCACGTGAAGCACCGCGACATTCTCATCACGTCGATTGCCGCGACGATTGCCGGGGCAATTGGCTTCCTGGCTCACAATTTCTGGTGGTTTGGCGGCGCCTTCGGCATGGGCGGCAACCGCCGCGATCGAGGGTCCAACATCCTTGAACTGCTGGCCATCATGATCTTCGGCCCGATCGCGGCATTCCTGATCCAGGCCGCCATCAGCCGCTCGCGCGAATTCAACGCCGACTCCGGCGGCGCCGAAATCTGCGGCCACCCCGAATGGCTCGCCTCCGCCCTGCAAACCCTCGAGAACGCCAACCAGCGCATCCCCACTGACGTAAACCCCGCCTTCAACGCCATGTTCATCACCGAACCCCTGAACCTGCGCAATTCCCTGGCCGGCCTGTTCAAGACCCACCCGCCCCTGGAAGCGCGCCTGCGGAATCTGATCGGACGGGACCACGTTTAGCGCGAAGAAATTCAGACGAACCGCAGAGGCGCGGAGGACGCAGAGAAGAAAACAGAAAGCATTTTCTAGCTAGAGGCGCAGAGAACGCCGAGGAATTTTTTCACAGTCCTCAGTCCTCGGCCCTCAGTCCTGATTTCCTCCGCGTCCTCTGCGCCTCTAGGTCGCTACTGCGACCGGGCGGTGAATAATTCGCTTTACGAATTCCCCGGCCGCGCGCGATCGCCGGCCCGGACGGCGTCCACCATTCCCTTGAAATCGCCGCGAATCTCTTTGGGCAGCTTGGCGGCAAAGCGCTTATCCAGCGGCACCGCCCGGATCAATTCCTGCACATCCCCCAAATCCTTCGCCCGGCCGGGCGTCTTCAGGCCGCAGAGCAATTTGATGGCGATCAGGTCTTTCAGCGTAACCACGCGAATGCCGTCGATGATGGAGGTGCGCTCGATGGTGACGCCCGTCTCCTGAGGCGTGAGCGTATGGATCGGCACGCCGTCGAGGATGTGCTCGCGGGCGGATTTGTCCCAGCGCGCCCCCGCCGCCACCAGTTGCGCCGCCACCGCCGACCGGTCGGACGCGTACAAATCCAAATCCACCGTCGAGCGCCCGACGCCATGCAGGTAGACGGCAATCCCGCCCAGGACGGCGGCATCCACGACCCCCCGAAGCCGCCGGGCGACCGCAAGGATGTGGCTATTGTCGCCGGGCAAGCCGATCCCCTTCCTGGCCAATGCCCGCCGGCGGAGAATGCCGAGGGTTGTGGGCATGGGGGGACTATACCATTGGGCTGCGCGCGGCGGAAACGGCGAGTTTTCCGTTGCCGAGCGGCGAGCTGTCTTCCCAAATTGCCAATCTCTACACTTCAGCCGACTAAAACTGAGCCTCATTTGGAAAAAAATCTGAAAAATGGTGGCCGTGGGTCACAGGACACCGCGAATAATAGTGCATGGTGCCCGGCGTGTGTGGGACCTGCGCCGTCGAATGGTCCCCCGTCCCCGAACCCGGCTCGCTCACCCTCCTCGCCGCCGGCGCTGCCGGGCTGCTCGCGCGGCGCAGGCGGAAGCCAATCTGTGCCGAGGCCGCCGTCCAGGAGAATTCATTGGCCTTGAGGAGATCAAATGCAAAGATGTAAGCCAAACGCCATGCCCACCTGCCGGCGGCTGGTGTGCGCCGTCGCGGCGGCGCTGATTGCATCGTCGGCTGTGCACGCCGAGTCACAGGTCAGTTACACAGGCTCGGTGCTCTATCCGCTGATTGCGCCAAGCGGTTACCAAATCAACCAGGTAGGATTACTGCAGGATGGTTCCCAGGGAGCGGCCGGTGGTCAGGTTGTCGGTGCTGGCAGTCCCCTGCCTGGTGGAAACGGCGACAACCAACCACTATTGTGGACCGCACCCTCTGGGTCCGTCGTGCAACTGGACCCGAACGAGCCTAGCTTTGTTAACTCGCATGCCACGAGCACTGACGGCATACAGCAGGTCGGATGGGTTGGCATCCCATCGCATGCCTTTCTCTGGTCCGGCACTGCGGAATCGGCAGTCGATCTGAACCCGACCAATATAGCCGGAATCACCTATTCGCAGGCCTTTGGAATCGGTGGCGGACAGCAAGTCGGCTACGGGTATGGAAGTGGAACAAACAATACTGAACACGCCTTCCTCTGGTCTGGCACGGCGGCATCGGCAGTCGACTTGAACCCCGCGGGAGCCGGCGGCTCCGATGCCTTTGGCACCGATGGCGTCCAGCAGGTCGGTTATGGAACTATCGACGGTACGGACGCGTCCCACGCCTTCCTCTGGTCGGGCACAGCGGCGTCGGCAGTCGACCTGAACCCAAACAACATCGCTGGGTTCAACACCTCCGAGGCACTGGGTGTGAGCAACGGGCAGGAGGTAGGGTATGTTTCGGGCGATTACACGGGTCCAGGCCACGCCGTCGTTTGGGAAGGCACGGCCGCTTCGGCAGTCGACCTGAATCCTACCAAGTTTGGCAATTCCGAAGCCATCAGCACCAATGGCGCCGAGCAGGTCGGGTGGGCCAACGGCATAGGGCCTTACGACAATGCCTACCTCTGGTTCGGCACCGCCGCCTCGGGCGTGGACCTCCAGTCTATCTTGCCTTCGACCATCGCCTGGAATTTTTCTATCGCCTATTCAATCGATAGTTCCGGCAACATTTACGGCGTGGCCGATGCTCCACCGCTCAACGGCGGGACGCAGGAAATTGACTACGCCGTCGAATGGTCCCCCGTCCCCGAACCCGGCTCGCTCACCCTCCTCGCCGCCGGCGCTGCCGGGCTGCTCGCGCGGCGCAGGCGGAAGCCGCGCGCAGTTTGTTGAATCTTCAACAAACCACCCCCAAAACTGTTCCAAAGTGTTCCAAACTGTTCCATCCCCAAGCCCGCCGTTTCCGAGCACTTCCCGCGCTCCCATGTTTTCGTCTTTCCCTTATTCACTTGCACCCCGCCATTTCTCCGATAAGTTAGGAACTCGAAGAACGGAATAAAGTTAACTTCAATCTCCCTCATCTAGAGGTTTCAAGGATGAAACGCTCCTTTTGTCTTTTGCCCGCGCTCGCTCTCCTCTTCCCCGCATTGGCATTCACCGCCGCTCCCGCGCAGGCGGATTTGGCCTCCGATGTCCGGGCCATCCTGGCCGGTCCCGGCATGGCCCATGTCAAACACAGCATCAAGCTGGTTCGGCTCGCCGACGGGGGGCGGGCCGTCGCGCTATTGGACGCCAATGCCACCGCGCCGATGACGCCGGCCAGCAACCTCAAGCTAATCACCACCTCGGCCGCCCTGGAGCAGCTTGGCCCCGGCTTTAAATTCCGCACGTTGCTCCTTCAGCATGACGGCGATCTCATCCTCGTCGGCGACGGCGATCCCAGTTTCGGCGACGCCGAACTTCTCAAGAAAAGCGGCTGGGACGCGGCGACGGTTTTCCAGACCTGGGCCGCCGGGCTGGCCGCGCGAAAGATCGGCCCCGTGCGGCGCGTGCTCGTGGATGACAGCGTCTTTGATACGCAATTCCTCCACCCCGACTGGCCGGCCGATCAGGCGCAGAAGCACTACATGGCCGAAGTCGCGGGGATGAATCTGAACGTCAATTGCCTGGATTTCTACATCAAGCCGAGCGCGGGCGGGTCGCTGGTGCATTACCTGACCGATCCGCGCACGAGTTTCTTCTCCATCAAAAACACCTGCGTCACCGGATCGGAGAATCGCATTCGCCTTGCCCGCGTGTCCGATAATAATGACCTTGAACTGGCCGGCGAGGCCAATGGACCCAACGACGTGCCGGTATCCGTGACCATCCACGACCCGCCCATGTACGCCGCGGCCGTGCTTGCTGAATCGCTCCAAGCCGCCGGCGTCAGCGTCGGCGGAATCGCCCGCGACCGGACCGCGCGGCAGCATTACCTGGCTCAAGAAGCGGGATGGACGCTGGTGGCGGAAAACCAGACGCCGCTGACGACGGTCATGGCCCGGGCCAACAAGGACAGCATGAATCTCTACGCCGAATGCCTCAGCAAGCGGCTGGGGTTCGCCGTATCCGGGCAGGGATCATGGTTCGCGGGAACGGCTGCGGTCGGCCAATTCCTCACCCGGATCGGCGTGCCCGCATCCGAGTACAACATCGTTGACGGCTGCGGTCTGTCCCGCACGGACGCCATCAGCGCCAATCTGATGGCATCGGTCCTGGAGCATGATTTTTACGGCCCCAACGCCAAAACCTTCATGGACACGATGGCCGTCGTCGGCGTCGATGGCACCATGGAAGACCGCTTCAAAGGCAGCGACCTTCGCGGCCGCGTCTTCGCCAAAAGCGGCTACATCAACGCCGTAAGCTGCCTCAGCGGCTACCTCCACGCCCGCGACGGCGGGTGGTATGCGTTTTCCATTCTGTTCAATGATGTGGCCGTCGGCGATGGGAAGAGCGCGGAGGAGAAGATTGTGCATGCGATGGACGTGGAGTCGGTAGGGGGGAGATGACAAGGTGACAAGGTGAATCCCCCTCAGCGTGCCGTTGGCGGACAAGCGGCCAGCGGACGGGACTCGACATACAACGATTCGGGGCCAAAGTCCTGCTCGTTGGGCCACGCGATGCTCCCGAAAGCGAGCCGAACCGCTCGAAAGTAGGATGGATCGCGCAACTCGGTGAAAATGCCCCTGTCCAAATAAGGGCCGACATCAAACACGCGCGTTTCGCCTGTGTTGAACGACAGCTCCAACTGGTAGTTCTCCAATACCTTGACCTCGGTGACTTTGATCATCATGGCTACACCTACTTCAGTGGGTCGATGCGGAATACCTTCTCACCGTTGACGGCCAATTTCCAGTTGGCCATCAACTCCTCCTGATGGATTTCGATCCACGCCTGCACCAATTTCAACCGCGAGGACCGAATCGATCCTTTCAAAACCTCGCCCGAAGGTATTGCCAGCACAGCGGACTCGTCGGCGTATTCAACATGAATATGCGGGAGAT
>JBEKYH010000132.1:0-10905 GCA_049511115.1 Tepidisphaeraceae bacterium
ACGGGATTGCCTCGGGACAAAAGCGAAATGAAATGGTCGCGTCGCTTTTACAGCGCGTGGGGCTCGACCCGGATTATGCGCGGCGCTATCCCCATGAATTCTCCGGCGGACAGCGCCAGCGCATTGGCATCGCGCGGGCGCTGGCTCTGTCGCCCGATTTTATCGTCTGCGACGAGCCAGTCTCCGCGCTGGATGTCAGCATTCAAAGCCAGATATTAAATCTGCTGGCCGATTTGCAGCAGGAGCGGAACATCGCGTTTTTGTTCATCGCGCATAATCTCGCGGTCGTGGAACATTTTTCCCAGGACGTCGCGGTGATGTACCTGGGACGCATCGTGGAAAAAGCCGCCGCCGCCGAGCTGTATCGCAATCCGCGGCATCCTTACACGGCGGCGCTGCTCTCGGCGGCGCCGAACCCCGATCCGCGGCCGACCAGGCGGCGGATTGTGCTTGCGGGCGAAGTGCCCAGCCCGGCTAATCCGCCGGCGGGATGTCCGTTTCATCCGCGCTGTCCGCTGACGCGCCTCGCCGCCAAGGGGGCCACTGCCGACGATACCGTGAATATTCTTTCCGCCGGGCAGCCCGTGCGCGTGCTGCGCAAGTGCCTGGCGGAGACACCGCCGCTCGAACAAAAACAAGGAGAGGCAGGCCACCTCGCGGCCTGTTGGGTCAATCCATGAAACACTTTGATCTCTGCGTCATCGGAACCGGACCGGGCGGGCAAAAGGCCGCCATCCAGGGCACCAAGCTCGGCAAGCGCGTCTGCATCATCGAGAAGAACAATGTTCTCGGCGGCGCTTCCATCAACACCGGAACGATTCCCTCCAAGGCCCTGCGCGAAGCCGTGCTGCACCTCACCGGCGTCGGTCGGCGCGGGTTGTTCGGCGAAGTCGCCCGGCTCAAGCGCAACATCACCATCGCCGACCTGGTCTATATCAGCCAGCAGGTCATCAATAAGGAACTCTCCATCATCCGCGACCAGCTCGACCGCAACGGCGTCGAACTGATCTGGGGCACGGCCCGCTTTGACGAAGAATCCATTGTCTTCGTCGACCGGGCCGATGACTTTGAAGCGCTCAGCGCCGATTTCTTCGTCATCGCCACGGGATCGCGCCCGGCCAAACCCGATACGATTCCGTTTGATGACAAGACCGTTTTCACCTCCGATGAACTTCTGAATCTCCACGATCTTCCCAAGAGCATGATCGTCGTAGGCGGCGGCGTCATCGGCACGGAATACGCGTGCATGGTCTCCACGCTGGGCGTCAAAACCACGCTCGTCGAGGGGCGCAACGAAGTGCTCGGTTTCCTCGACCGCGAGATCACCGAATCGTTCCATTACCAGATGCGCCGGGCCGGCATCACCCTGCGCCTGGGCGAAAAAGTCGCCAAAATCGAGCGGCTCACGCCGGAGCAATCCGCCGCCAAGGGAGACCCGGCGGTTCCGCTCGTGCAGGCGACGCTTGAAAGCGGGAAGCAATTGCGCGCCCAGACGCTGCTCTATGCCGTTGGGCGGCAGGGAACCACCGAAGCGATGCATCTGGACAAGGCCGGCATTCAGACGGACGATCGCCATCGCCTGCACGTCAACGCCGACTACCAGACGAGCGCGCCTCACATTTACGCCGTCGGCGACGTGATCGGCTTTCCGGCGCTGGCCTCCACATCAATGGAGCAAGGCCGCCTGGCGGTTTGCCATGCGTTCGGCGTGCCCACCAACAGCATCCCCGAGCTTTTCCCCTACGGCATCTACGCCATCCCGGAAATCTCCATGGTGGGAAAAACCGAGGCCCAGCTCACCGACGCCGGCATCCCGTATGAAGCGGGAATCGCGCTCTATAGCGAGCTCGCCCGAGGGCAGTTGCTCGGCGATGAAACCGGGATGCTCAAACTTCTCATCCACCAGGACAACCACCAAATCCTCGGCGTCCACGCCATCGGCACCGGGGCGACCGAACTCATCCACATCGGGCAGGCCGTGATGGCGTTCAAAGGCACCGTGGATTTTTTCATCAACAATGTGTTCAACTATCCGACGCTGGCCGAGGCGTACAAGGTGGCGGCGCTGAATGGGTTGAACAAGTTGAGGCATGTGTGAATTTGTAGGGTGGGCATGGCCCACCTTTCGGCGATTGCAAAAGCGGTGGGCGATGCCAGCGATGCCCACCCTACTTCAGTTGTCACCGAGCGACCCCGCCCCTTCGCGACGGCCGCCGAAATAGTCCCACGCCGATGGCGCTGATGACCAACGCGGACGTGACCGGTTCGGGAACGGCGACGAACTGGAAACTCGCCCCACTGCCGTTTTGGACGAAAAGGAGCATGTCGTCAGGGAAGCTTGATCCGTCGGGGAAAGTGCCGGCAAGCTGATATTCGCTGAACATGCCGTTGTCGTTCATCGGGTCGAGCAAATTGGCGCTGAAGGTGAGGCCGTTGATTTGCAGCGTCGCCTGATCGTCAAGAAATATCTCGTCGAGCGGCGCGGGCATGCCGTCGATGAGGACCGCGTCCGCGGGATGGGGACCGTTGAGATTAAACCCATTGAGGACAACGTGGGCGGATTGCGAAAAATTCAGCGTGCCAAGGATGGTCGTGGAGCCAAAGATCGTCGCACTGGCCGAATTGTCAACGTCCACGTCGCCCAGGATGAGGGCGCTGGCAATCACCAGAGAGGAGCTGTCGTGAGCGGTAACCGTGCCTGTCACCGTGACGATGCCGCCGGTCTGATTTCCGTCGATGACCACCGAGGATTGGTCGAAAGAGTCGATGTTAGTGCCCACGATGCCGCCATTAAGGGCCAGCAGACTGGTGCCGATGGAAGTCAAATTGCCGCTGACACTGCCCCCGTTCATGGTGAATGAGCCGGTGCCGGACGAGTCCACGCCGCCCATAACGCCCCCGCCGTTCATGGTGACCTGCCCATCCTGGTTGGCAAGAATCTCTCCGGTGATGGCGCCGGCGTTCAAGGTGGCATTGGCGCCCGGGGCGCCGCCCACGATCAGGTTGTTTCCAATGGCACCGGCGTTGATGGTCACGGTCCCCCCGGGATCGGTGACGTTGCCGCTGACTGTTCCGCTGTCGAATATGAAGTTCGTGAAAACATCGACGTCTCCGGCCACATTGGCGCCGGCGAGGTCGAACGAATCACCGTTGGCAATTGCCGCTTCTCCAGTGCCGGTGCCGACCGTGCCGCTGACAAGCAGCACGGCAGTTTGGTCCTCTCCCTCCACCGCCCCGTTGACGGTCCCGCCGCCCGTGAGGGCGAAGGTGCTATTGCCCTGCAGCAGCACATTCCCGGTTACCAAGCCTCCGTTCATGGCAACCGAGCTGTTGGAAGCCCGCATGCCGTCGTTCAGCGTGGCGCTGGTCGTGAGGTCGGAATTGGCAAGGACCGTTACCATGCCGTCCACCGTTGACCCGCTGCCCAGCCCGATGGTGGCAGTCTCTCCGAAGACGGTGCCGTTCACAGTGACGTTGGTGAGAAAGACGCTGCCGCCGCTGGTCCCGCTTACGACCGCCGTATCCACGTTCCCGGTGATCGTCCCGCCGGTCATATCGAACGTGCCGCCATCCTGCGTGGCCACCTCCGCAAACGTATTGCCGATGGAGACCGAGATCTGGGTGTTCTCTCCGACGGAGGTGGCGCTGACCGTCGAGCCAATCGATCCGCCGGTTACGTTGATCATGCCGCCGTCGATGGCATTCAGTTGGCCGCCGATGGATCCGCCGGTCACGGTGATGGTGCTCGGACTTAACGCGTTCAGGCTTTCGGTTACAGTTCCGCCGCTGATGGTGACCTGGTTGTTCCCGTCGCATAGGACATCTCTGATCGTGCCTTCGGATACGGCGGCCGAACTGTTGCCCATGAGTTGCAGATCGCCCGTGATGCTGCCCCCGTTGACGTTCACGCTGCTGGTATCGTAAACGTCGACGGTGGTGTCGACCTCCCCGGAGCCGGAAATGTTGAGAGCGCTTTGATTGGCGACAATAACGTCCTTAACCGTCGAGGGAATAATTCCGCCGTCAACGACATTCACCGTACATGGTGAGCCGGTTTCGTTGGGGAAGAAAGGAGTGTCCGGGCTGTTGGCGGTAAAGGTGAATCCAATGCCGACCTGCGTATATTTGGCGGTGGGGTCGAGATTGTTGGAGATTGTGCCTACCGGGTTGCCTTCGAACGGAAAGAAAAAGTCGAATTCCGCGCGGGCCGTGGGGACAAGCGCGCCAAAAACGATCAATGTGACGATCGGTAGATGTGCCAGTTTCATTTGATCTCCACTCCCTGGTACGTCGAGTTGCATCTACGAACGTGCGGACGTGGTTCCCCGATTCTTTGTCTTCTGTCGTCCGTTCGTAGAGCCTTGCGCGCTTGGTTTGGCAATTATTTTATCAAGATATCGGCTGACAAACTACAGCATTATTATGGGATTGGTGCTATCGAAATGCCCGAAGGTATGACAGTTGGTGGAGTGGGAATGGGCCGCCTTTCTGGCCTTCGCAATAGCGGTGGGCGATGACCACCCTACTTACTAAAATCCGCGGGGATTTCCCGTATGAACAGCCTTATCCGCCGGTACGGCCGTCACATCAACGCCTTTCTCGCTCTTGGCGGAGTATTCGGGCTGGGATATCTGAGCCTCCGGATGTTGGACCGGACCTATAATGGTTTGGGTACGAGTATCGCTTTGACTCTCTGGTTGGCGAGCCTGGCTTGGATTGTCTTCTCGTCCCTATGGCGCGGCCGCCACAATCGTCGCCGTAAGATAAAATGCAAAATCTGCGGCGCGATTGCCCATATTCACGTCATTGACGTGGCCGCAAACTCCAGGGGCACCCGGCCTGCTGCCATGACAACCCACTATTGCTCACGGCATGGGCCTAAAACCAAAATCCCAAAAGCACTTGGAGGCTGAAAACAGCTCGCAGGGTGCGCGCATGGTCCCGACTTTTTGCCTTCGCGAAATAGCGAGTTCATACCCAACGCACGCACGGTCTACGAACCTGTCATACGCTTACTAATACCCTCACTTGGGGGTACTACCCTCATTGCGCCAGCGCGCCGCTGGTCCGCGCCCGTGGCAGGTTACTTTCCCCTCACGGCGCATTTCGGCCAAGACGCTCCTTATCCAATCCCGACCGACCCCGGGACAATCCCGCTCGATGTCAATCAACCGGAATTCACCGGTCAGGCTTCTGACAGCGTCCCGCACAAGCTGTGCCTTGGCCCCTTTGGGTTCGGCGGTTTTCCCAATCCGGTTCTCAAACTCCACATAAGCACTATTCAAGATGTACAGAATGTGATTAATGAACGGCCACGGATTGTGTTTGCCTTCGTGCCAGCCTTTGGATGATGCCTCAAGCGTCTGGTAATACCGATCCTTGTTTTGCTCAATGAGCCGTTCCAGGCTGATATACCTACCCACTTCCATGCCGATGTGATAGGACCCCAGCAACAGGAGAAGGCGTGATGCCCGGCCATTTCCGTCGCGGAATGGGTGGATGCACAGAAAATCAAGATTAAGCGCCGCGAGCGCGACCGGTCCGGCCGCCCATTTCTCCTTGGCACAGGCCTGCCAAGCCCTCACTAAATCCTTCATGGCCTTTGGCGCCTGGTCGGCCGCTGGGGGTTTGAAGCGGATTCTCTGGCGACCATCGGGATACTTTTCGATGATGTCGGCATCTTGCAGCCTGTATTTTCCGGCGTCCCAAATCTGGCCGCGTGAAAGTTGGTGTAGATGCTTAATGGTTCTTTCAGAGATTTCCAGATTCGCGCCCCGCGTGTGAATAAGGTCCAGCGCACGGCGATATCCGCGCACTTCTTCTTCCTCGCGGTCTTTTAAAGCGGGCTTCCCGAAAAGCACTGTGCCTATTCGTTTCGCATCAATCTCCACGCCCTCGATCCGATTTGAGGAGACAGCGCTCTCAATCAATGCGTGCTCGCGCAGCACTTTCAGCCGTTGCGGCGACTGTCTCGTAAATAACTGCTGCCTGCCGACAGCCACTCCCAGATCATTCAGATACCAGCCCGCCGACGCCGGAATTGTCGTCAGGCCCGTGGAAAATTGCTCAAGCGTCTTAATTTTGGCTCCTGTGGATAAGCAAAGCTTCACACTACCTTAAGGCTCCATCACCTATCTTTACTAAAAATCACCCTTGGCATCATAGTCGATTTAGGGAGCTTGGCATGTCATTCACGCGCTTGGTTGTCCTTATAAGTGTAGTCGGCCTGTGCTGTTCCCGTGGGGCAGCCCAAACCAATCTCTTCACCAACCCCGACTTTGCGCTGAAAAGCGACGGGAAACCTGTCGGCTTTGAACTCTCCGGCGACGCGTCGTATCGATATCTCGGCGAGGGCGGGCGCGACTGGCAGACTCTGGGGGTTGCGCTGCGATCGGCCAAATCGGGCTCCGCCGGGGCGCTTTCGCAGGTCGTTCGCGGCATCGACGCCGCCGCCGGGCGATGGTTTCGGTTCACGGTTCGCGGCCTGCCCCAGGATGATTTCGCCGTCGCGGACAATGACCTCTACATGAAGGTCGAGTTTTTTGGGGAGAATGGAAAAATCTCGTATGACGAAAAGGCGGAGCGATTTTATCCCGAGGTCGAGCAGGCGCGGCGCGATATGACCGTCAATGGAGTTCGTCACGAGCATGGGGCGGCTGCGTGGCACACCTATCAACTCGACTTCTATCTCCCCTTCCCGCAGGTCGATCAACTTCGTGTCAGCGTCGGCTTTGCCGAAGGGGCGGCCAAGACTTCGGCCGAATCGGATTTTCTCGTCAATGAATTCTCCCTCGTGCGCATCCCTGATCCACCCGGCGCCGACTCCGCCGCGCCACACACGGCCGGCGCCGTCGTACCGAGCGGCAAACTTATCCCGCTGGGCGGACGATGGTTCTATGACGCACCGGACGGCGTCACTGCCGCGCCGGCTGTTTTCGATCACACCAACGCCGACCGGCTGCTGTATCACGACAATGTTTACTCGGCGCCTTTCGCCGGGAACATGACGGCGACCCTTCGCGCCGGCGAGATGGACCTGCTGGGGAATATCGTCACGCAGGACCGGCCGCTGCTTGACAATGTCACCGTCACCTTCGACGCGACGGCCATGATTATGCACACGCATGGCATTCCCAATCATCCCACGGGCAAGTTTCCCAACTATGGCTTCGGCGACGGGGCCAACCCGAATTACATTCAGGAGAAAGACAACACGTATTACATCCCGCTCAATCCGACCGAAAATCCGCGGCATATCGCGACGACGCTGGATAATTCCAATCACGCCCTCCCCATGGGGCCGATCGGCGTGGCCGTGAATGGCGTGGTCTTTTTCAATCCGTTTGACGCCGGGAGTGAGGATGCGACCGACTTGATGGACCTCTGCTGCGGCCACCCCGCGCCGGATTACCAATACCACTATCACAAGTACCCGATCTGCATTAACTCGCCCTGGGCCGACAACGGGCAAGGGCCATCGCCCCTGATCGGCTGGGCGTTCGACGGGTTTCCGATCTACGGGCCGTACGAGGCCGCCAACGTAATGGCGAAAGACGTGACCGGCGAACATGCGCTGAATGCATTCAACATTCACTATGACAATGATCGTGGTTGGCACTACAACGTCACGCCGGGGAAATTCCCATACATCATCGGCGGATACTGGGGAACGGAGGATCGCCGTGACACGCAGGGTCCGCCGCGAGGAATGCGCGGAGGCTTTGGCGGACCGGGCGGGCCTGCCGGGCCTGGAGGACCGGGGCGCGGACCGCCACCGCCGCCGCCGTGGTTTTGAGCCCGTCAGGGCTTGAGGGGATTTTAGCGATCAAGCATTGCGTCCAGAATACTGCCAGTCGCGAGGTTTTCCGGCGGTATGAAATCACAAGGAAGAGACGAGGCACCTCATCTTGATCAAAAATAAATTGGTCAGATGGGTGCGAATCGAGTAAAATTTGCGGGACTGAACATGACAGGTTGGGCTATTTGAAAATGCATTCGTAAAAGCGACCAGTTGTATCTTCGGCGTTCAAGAATTTGGACTGGGCCGCCAACCTATGGACCGTCCACCGCTAAAACCTGAGCTGTTGCGTGAACTGCATCGCGCGCGCGGCGCGCATTGGCCGCGGCTGGCGGTTTTTATCCTTATTTACGTTGCCGCTGGTGGCGGGGCGTATTGGCTGGTGTCTGCCCATGCAAAGTCCTGGGCCATATATCTGGCATGCCTGCCGCTCTATATTTTGGCGGCCGCGGCGCTGCATGGGATCAGCCTCTTCACTCATGAGGCCGTTCACGGCACGCTGTGTCGCAACCCCAAATGCAACCGCGCATTGGGGGCGGTTTGCGCATGGCCGGTGCTGCAGAACTTCGCCGCATACCGCGTGCTGCACCTTCGGCATCATGACCATCTGGGGCTCCCGGGCGATCCCGATCATTATGACAACTATACCCATTGGGGTTGGCTGCTATTCTTGATGAATTGGGGCCGATTGATCATCGGATACCCGGCTTACATTGTCGCGATCCCAATTCTTGCATTTCGCCAGGGCCGCGGTTGGGAACGATTCTGGATTCTGTTTGAACTCGTCAGCGTGGTTCTTCTCGTCGTCCTGGTTCTGAGGTCGCCAATTCCCCGGGGACTGTTGATTCAGGCGTGGCTGATTCCAATGGTTTTTATTAACACCCTGGTGAACATCCGCGGCATGAGCCAGCACACGTTTCTTGAGCACCAGTCGGATACGATCCTGGGGACGCGGTCGATTCTTACCAATAAGCTGACCGCGTTCTTCATGTGCAACGAGAACTACCACCTTGAACACCACCTCTACCCCGGGGTGCCATGGTACAACCTGCCGCGCCTGCACCGGGCGATGAAGGATGATTTAGCCGCGCGCGGGGCGCCGTACATTGGATCTTATTTCGCGTTTGTGAGACTGTTCATCGCGGGAAGCATCCTCCGCAGTCCCGCCGGGAGACGCTGATGAGCAGTGAGGAGGCCGGTCCGTGCGCCTGGGTGGACGAGGCGGCGCGGTTTCCCGTGGGGTTTGCGCAAGTGCGTGAGGATTCGCTGATCGATCTGGCCGTGCTGGATCGCATCGGCGGCGCGGATATACGCGGGATGATGATTGCATCGGGCGGGTGCACCGCGGCGGCGTTGCTCGCGTCGGGCCGATTGGCTTGCCTGCATCTGGTAGACGTGAATCCGGCGCAGATCGCGCTTTCCCGCCTCAAGATTCATTTGCTGCACGACGCTAAACCGCTGGAGCGAATGCGGATATTGGGCCATGCTCCGATGGATGCCGAGGCGCGCGCGTCTGCCCTGGCGGAAAAACTGGACCTGCTTGAACTTCCTCCTGACATATTGGGACCGATGGCTAGTGTCGCAAAGCTCGGCCCGGATCACGTGGGGCGCTATGAATTGCTCTTTGCGCGGCTTCGCGAAGAGATGGGAGAGATCGCCCTGGAGTGGCCGGGCATCCTCAACTTGCGCGAGGCGGGGACGCGGATATTGCGCACAGCGCCGGACAGCGCTTTTGGCGCAGTGATGGACCATGCCTTCGATCGCGCAATGGACCTGAAGAATCTGGTGCGTCTGTTCGGGAGCGCGGCAACACAGAATAGTGTGCAACCTTTTTCTCGGCATTTCGCCGCGCGCACCCGGCACGCGATTGCTGCGCTTGAAACCGCCGACAACCCATACCTTTGGCAAATGCTGACGGGGCGCTTCCCCAACGGATGCGCATACCCCTGGCTGAGCGCGCCGCGGCCGTTGCGCATGCCCCAGATAAGCGAAACAATCGGGCCGTTTGACGCGGCGCTGGACGAATTCCGGGATCACTTCGATTTCATACACCTTTCCAATATTCTGGACTGGTTATCTGCTGAACAGGCGGCCCGAATGCTCGTATTAACCTTGCAAGCGCTGCGGCCCGGCGGATGTGTCGTGATACGCCAATTGAATTCGACGTTAAATCTTCCGGCCTTGGGCGCGCCGTTCCAATGGCTGGACGAGGAAGCGGGGCTGCTTCATTCGCGCGACCGAAGTTTTTTCTATCGGTTTGTGCACGTGGGAAGGAAGCCATGACTCTGCACGAACTTCGAGAGCCGCCAACAGTCACGCTGGCAAGCGCCCTGGCCGAATTCGAGGCGCGGTTTGCTTATCCGCTGGGGCCGGGTCGAAGCTTTCGAATCAGTCATGGGGAAGATTACCCGCGGTTTTTCCGGGCGATGGGTCGTGCGACCTGTTTTGTGGCGGAGCGGGAAGGCCGGGTGACCGGCGCGCTGAGCGTCGCACTTCGCCCAATCATCGAGCCGGCGGGCAGCCAGCGCCTGGCAGCCTATATCGGAGATCTGAAAGTCGATCCGGATATGAGGGGATCGCTGGTATTCCTGCGATTGGCGCAAGCCGCTCAGGCGTGGGCGGGACCGGTCGTGAGCGCGGCATTTGGCGTTGTGATGGACGGGACGCGCGCGTCCCCTACGGAATATACCGGGCGAGTCGGTATTCCGTCGTTCCTGGAAATGGGAAAGGTGATGGTGTTCCGCATCCCGACGGAGATCGAATCAAATGGAGGCGGCGTGATCGTCGATGCGAAAAAGGGTGAAGACTGCTTTAGGAATCTAAGTCGCGGGCGTTATGCTTCCCTGGGCGGCAGTCCCTCCGTGCGATCGGTGATGGAGCCGCTCTGGCTGGTCCACGGGGACGGCTCTTCCTGCGGCCGTCTGGAAGACACGCGGCTTGCCAAACGATTGATTTCCAGCGACGGAATCGAAATGCAAAGCGCTCACCTGGCGTGCTTTGCTTGGCGCACGGTCGAGGCGGCGGTCCAATTGATACATGCCGCCCGTTTTCATGCGGCTAAGGCAGGGCTTCCCAGTCTTTTTGTGGCGATCGCGCAAAGGGATAGG
>JBEKYH010000133.1:0-10788 GCA_049511115.1 Tepidisphaeraceae bacterium
GGTGGACCCGCCGATCGCCTGCAACACGATCATCGCATTCCGCACCGACGCTGGCGTGATCAACGCGCTCGGCTTGGGGCTGCCGCCGATCGCGATCTCCGCGGCGCGCCTGCCGCTCGCTTCCGCGATGCGCCGCCGGTCCGCGTGGGTCGCCGGCGCGGCGGCGCTCATCGGCAGCGCCAGACCCAGGGCCTCGACAATGCACGCCATCGTGCTCGCCGTCCCCATGACCCCGCAGGTGCCAACCGACGGACAAAGCCGGCCGCTGATTAACTCGATCTCGCTTTCACCGATCGCCCCCGCCCGATGCTGCCCCCACAGCCGCCGGCAATCCGTGCACGCCCCCACCACTTCTCCCTGATGATGCCCCACCACCATCGGCCCCGTCGGCAGCACAACCGTGGGAATATCCGTGCTGGCAACCGCCATCACCTGCGCCGGCAGCGTCTTGTCGCACCCGCCAATCACCACCACCGAATCCATCGGCTGCGCGCGGATCATCTCCTCGGTATCCATCGCCATCAGGTTCCGCAGAAACATCGACGTCGGATGGGCAAAACTCTCGCCGATCGAAATCGTCGGAAACACCATCGGCAGCCCGCCCGCGAACATGATGCCGCGCTTCACGCTCTCGATCAGGTCCGGCACATTGCCGTGACATGGGTTGTAATCGCTGAATGTATTGGTCACGCCCACGATTCTGCGATCCAGCGCATCGTCGGAATACCCCATGGCCTTGATGAAGGCCTTGCGCAGAAACAGCGAGAAACCGGCGTCGCCGTAGCTGGTCAGCCCCTTGCGCAAACCCTTTGTCATCTCTCGCTTCCTCGCCTCATTGATGTAGTGATCAACGATTGACCAATTTTGCCGGCACCAGCGCGACGATCAGAATCGCCGACGCCATCATACATCCACAAACCAAGAATAACCCGGAATCGAGCGTTCCGGTATCCGTCTTGAGAAAACCGATGATCGCCGGGCTGAAAAAGCCCCCGAGATTGCCCGTGCAATTAACCAGTGCGATGCCCGACGCCGCCGCGGCCCCGCCCAGGAACGACGTCGGCAGCGCCCAGAACATCGGCAACGCCGTAACCACGCCCACCACCGCCAGCGTCAGGCCGATCATCGCCAATAGGGTGCTGCTGCCCGACCGCGTGCACAAGATAAATCCAACCGCCGCGACGATACATGGAACCACCACGTGCCAGCGCCGTTCGCGCGTCTTATCCGAATGGCGTCCGACCAGGATCATGGAAATCAGCGCCAGCGTATACGGCACCATGGTAAGCAATCCAATATTAAACGCGTCCTTCACGCCGCTCTGGCTGATGATCGTCGGTTGCCAGAAATTGATCGCGTAAGACCCCATTTCGATGCCGAACCAGATGGCCCCCATGAGCCATACGCGCAGACTGAAAAACACGGAAAGAACAGTAGAGTAAGTCTTGGCAACGGCTTCGTCGCCGATCTCGCCAATGACAACCGCCTTCTCCTCGTCGCTCAGCCATTTCGCATCGACCACCCGGTCATCCAGATACGACAGAATGACAAGCCCGAGAATCACCGCCGGAGCGGCTTCCAGAATAAACAGCCACTGCCATCCCGCCACGCCCTGGCTGGCTGCAAAATGATGCAGAATAAAGCCGGAGATTGGACCGCCGACGATCCCCGAAACCGGCACACCCGCCACCAGCATCGCCACGCGATTAGCGCGCCGATGCGACGGGAACCAATACGTGAGATAAAGAATCATCCCCGGAAAAAATCCCGATTCGGCCACGCCAAGCAAAAAGCGCAGCGTGTAAAACTCCCACGGCGTGCGCACAAAGGCTGTGCATCCCGACACAATCCCCCAGGTCACCAGCACGCGGCAAATCCACACCCGGGCGCCGACTTTGTGAAGAATAACGTTGCTGGGAACCTCAAATAAAAAATACCCCAGGAAGAAAATCCCCGCGCCAAATCCATAAATGCTTTCACTGAATTTCAAGTCCCCCATCATCTGCAATTTGGCGAACCCGACGTTTACGCGGTCGATATACGCGACGATGTAGCAGATGAATAAAAGCGGAATGATCCGCCAGGCGATCTTCGCATACAGCCAATCTTTGGCGCGGGCGTCGGAGATGTTGGTTGCGGCGTCCTGTGCTTGTGACAATTGTCCCCTCAGGCTTTCGCCGTTCCGCGCCCATCCCCCGCTTTAATCTGGCCGCTGCGAAACTCCTCATACCGAGCCTTCGCTTGCGCATTGGGCGGATAAAGTCCCGGCAGCGAAGCGCCCTCCTTCACCTGCCCAAGAATCCACGCCTCCAGCTTCTCCTGCTCCACCGCCGCCTCTACAACCTCATTCACGATCGCTTTGGGAATCACCACGGCCCCATCGTCATCCGCGACAATCATGTCATCGGGAAACACCGCCACTCCGCCGCACCCAATCGGCTCTTGCCAGTTGACGAACGTAAGGCCCGCCACCGACGGCGGCGCCGCCACCCCCGCGCACCACACCGGCAAGTCCGTGCTAAGCACGCCCGCCACGTCTCGCACCACTCCATCGCTGACCAGCCCGCCGACTCCGCGGACTTTCATCCGCTGGCAGAGGATATCCCCAAAAATCCCCGCATCGGTTATCCCCATCGCGTCCACCACGGCAACACACCCCGGCCCCATCGCTTCAATCGCCGCGCGCGTCGAGATCGGCGAACTCCACGATTCCGGCGTCGCCCGATCTTCCCGCGCCGGAATGAAACGCAGCGTAAATGCAGGCCCGACCACGCGATTCTGTCCCGGGCGCAGCGGTCTGCTTCCGCGCACCCAGACATTGCGCAGCCCCTTCTTCAGCAACACTGTCGTGAGCGTTGCCGTGGTGATGCCTGAAAGCGTTTCAATCACCTGTGCGTCCAATCCCATTTTCACGCCGCCGCCCTTAAATACTGGCGATCATGCCCCCATCAACGCGAATAACGGCCCCGGTCAAATACGCCGCTCGCTCACTGGCCAGAAACGTCACCACGTCGGCATATTCTTCCGGCTTGCCGTATCGGCCCAGGGGAATGGTGCTCGTGCTTTCCGCCGCCACATCTTCGACGCTGCGCCCTTCCCGCTTGGCTTTCGCTTCATCAAGAAACTTGATCCGACCCGTCGCGATCCGCCCCGGCAAAACGATGTTGGCGGTGATGCCATCCTTGCCAACTTCGCGCGCCAATGTTTTCGACCACCCCACCAGCGACAATCGCAGCGCATTGGAAATGCCCAGATTCGGAATCGGCGCTACAACCCCCGATGAAGTGCTGGTAATCACCCTCCCCCAGCGCCGCGCCCGCATCTTTGGCAGCACGCGGTCGGTGATCGCGATCACGCAAAGCACCATCGCCTGAAAATGCTTCGACCAGACGGCCGGGTCCTGACCGCTGGCCGGCGTCGGCGGCGGGCCGCCCGTGATATTCACCAGAATATCCACCGGCCCAATCTCGCCTTCAATCCTCGAAATATTCCCATCGATCCGCGACAGATCGGCCAGGTCCCACACAAGTCCCAGGCTTTTGACGCGAGAATCAGCCAGTGCCGCTTTGGTCCCCGCGACCGCATCGGAATCAATGTCGGCAACCGCCACGTGCGCGCCTTCACCCGCCAGCGCCCTGGCAATCGCCCGGCCCAAACCGCCGCCGCCGCCCAAAACCAAAGCCGTCTTATCCTTAAGTCCAAGCTCCATGCTTCACTCCCGTTTACGCCATCATATCAAAGAGCCGCGAATCCTCTCACATCAGTTCGCCCCATCCGCCGGCGCCGCCGGATTCTGATTTCCCGCCAGGAAATGCAGCGTATGGTCGCCGGCGAGATAACACAGACCGCCGTCGATCATCTGCCAACTGACGATGCCGTGCGAATCCGCCAAAAGACTTTGGCATGCAAGCGTCCCCATTTCGGGAACGGCAGGATTATCCGACGTCGCCCGCATAAAGGCCGAAATCCACCACTTCACTGCCGCCTGCGAAGCCTCTTGCGGCTTCCCAGATTGCGGACCCGTCTGGCAACTCAGCACCGCCAGATAATCCTTACCGAGCAGAAGCTGCGTGGCATCGCCGCACTCCGGAGGGATAAGCCGCTCCCAACGTTCTACAGGACTGGGATCAGCCAGGCTCAGCACGCTGAACACCCTGACCTGCCGCGGGTTCCAGGCATAAATGCTGCTTCCGCCAAACTGCAACACCGATTTTCCCATATCCACCGGCGTAGGCAGCCTCCCTGCGGCGCCGGAAAGCATCTTGTAAATCTGCTCTTGTCTCGTGTGCACGTCATACGCGCGCAGTTGCCGCCCCTGATCGCTGAGCGCAAATACCGATCCTCCATGCACCAACACCTGCCCGGCACGCCCCATATTCATAAACGGCTGCGCATTCGCCTGGGCCTGCGCATTTTCGACCTGATATTTGAGGGCCAGCCGATCGACCTGGCCGGCACGCGACATATCAAACAGATCAACGATCGCAACCGTACCTGTGCGCGTGACCGCCAGCGTCCCGTCATCCCCCAGCGCCCAATTGACCGGCAACTTTGTCGGATCATCAAAAAATGCCGTGGGAGCAAGCAGCCGCCCCGTGCGCGTCTCCAGAACCAGCATCCAGACGCTGAATTCGTCGCCGGCCTGGATCACCGTGAAATCCTCAGTTGCTTCAACGCGGTCGGGCGCCTGTCCCAGCGGGCGAATCTGCCAGACGATTGCGCCGTTAGATAAATCAACCGCCGCCACACGACCGATCGATGTGCTCACAACTGCCAGGTCGCCTGCGACGGTTACTGCCGTAATCGTTTCGGCATCCGATGACGATATCGCGCCGTTCGCCGTAACCTTTCCGCTCGTCCCCGGAGAATACCGAATAAAAACCGGCTGATTCAACACCAGCCCTGTCGGCCTCGTCCCCCCGCGCTGCAGAAGATTGAACTTAGGCGGCTGCGACGAATACAAAATCTCCGGCGCGGGCCGCTGTGAAAGGTCCAGCCTCCAGCGTTTGGCAACTTGGTCGCCGTCGATCAAAACAAGCGAATCATTCGCCCAGGCCAGAAGATTTGTCTTGTCACCCACCCACGCCACGCCGGCCGGTTCATCATCCAGCGCCGCGTCCGTCCCCACCGGCTGGTCCGAGCCAATCGCGTAAAGGGAAATTCCCGCTCCGGCTGTCCAGGTCACAACCCGGTCATATCGTGCGTTTTTCGCATCCGGCACGAGCAGTCTGTCCACGCCCTCAACGACACCCATGGCCGCGCGAGGAATCAGCGGCTCAACCGCATGATGGTATTGCGCCAGATAATTTCGCGCCACAGCCACCGACGGCAAATCGAACTCCGGCAGTTGATCGCTCTTCGCCAACGACTCTCGCGCCAGCGACTGGTCAACGGCGAGAATCGCTGCATTAAGCGTAGCTCCCTTGGCGATAACCGGCCCATCGGGCAGTTGCAGCGGAAATGGCAATGCGCCCGCACGATTGATTCCGCGCGCCCCGGCAAGGCGACCCTCGGCCGCATCGAGGCCGCCGGGAATATGCAGGTAGTCATGAGCCAACGTCAGATCAACCACGGCCCTTTGCTCGTCGCTCGCCAACTGGGCGTTGGGATAAATCTGTCTCAGAACTTGCGCCGCCTCGCTGAACATCCCCTTGGCCTCAAAGTCGTAAATGGCCGACACCGCCGCCGACCACGCGCGCGACGAATTGGGATAGACCCTGAACACCTTCGCCAAGCCGTCGGGGTCCTTCCTCTCGCCGGCCTCGTTGTATTCCGCAACCGCCGCCTGTTCGTAAGCCGCATACGCAGACTGCCCCTTGAAATCCTGCACAACGGAATGAATCGCCTCCTCCGCCAGGACCGCCGCCTGTTGCTGCTCCTCGGGATGCACAACCGATGGCGGATTCTGCGCCCCGTTTTTTGGCTTTGGCAGCGCGACATCCTCCGGCGCGACCGTAACGAAGGCCCTCCGCATCGCGTCGTCCGCCAAAATTTCCTGATACAGCTTAATCGCCGTGGCCGGGTCGCGATCGTTAAATCGCGCAAACGACGCCCGCGCGGCTCGCGATGCGGCTTGTTCAAACGGCGTCTGCGCCAATGACGCCGTTCGATCCAGCAGGTTCCCCGCCAGGGCCATAGCCTCGGTCGCCGCACGCGCCGACGGATAGCTGACTGCCCCGCCGGCTTTGGGCCGCCAGATTTCGGTGGCAAAATCCAACGCGAGATGGAAGGCGCGAGTCTTCGCCAGGCCAAGTTGCCCCGGCGGCGCCGCCCTGATCAGGTCAATTGCGGCGTCGAGTTGCTCCATGGCAGATTGCGTCTGCCCCGCAAGCAACAGTGTCCTGGCGTAGTTCAATCGCACATCCGCATCAGCCGGCGCCGCAGCAATCTCCCGGTTTAGCGTCTCCTGCACCGCGTCGAACGATCCATAAACACTGACGGTCTTTTCCCCAGCGACGACCACACGATCCCCGCACACCAGCACATTTCCCGGCTCTTCATCCTCCGGCCACTGCACGATGGCCGGATACCGATCTCCCGCAAACAAGCCCGCCTTTCCCGTCTTGATGTCAAACCGCTGAAGAGCGCTGATCCCCGGAAGATAGATACTGTCGGCTGTGACAAACGCGTGCCCCCGGATGGCATCAGGAGATGCAAAACCCGCGACCCAGACCAGGGCCGTGTTGCGCGCCTTGGCCGGATCGTATCCCCGCCAGTTGAGGGCGCACACCTGTGTTGCATTGGCGAGCAGCAATAAATCCTCGCGCCGCACTGTGCCGTGATCATTGACGGTTGCGCCGTTCAACACACCGAGCAGTGTCGTGGGATCGGACTGCGGATTGGCCGTGTCAGTGGTCCACGCTCGAAAGCAATCGTCCTTTTTCAGGCGTTTAACAACATGCCCGTCGCCGGCGTCGTAAACCAGCACGTACTTTCCATCGCTGGGAAGCACAAAAACATTCCCGCCCTCGATAATGGGCGAATTCACCGTCCACGGCGGCGGCACGCTCCCCGGATATGGCGGACCCGGCGCCTGTCCGCTGGGCTTGTAAGCGTCGGCCCCCTCATTGGCGTCATGATAGATGTCGAGCCAATCGACCATGCCCGTTTGCGCATCCAGCGACGCGACCGCGCCGAGATTGGTCGATACAAACACCCGCCCGCCCGCATAAGCGAGCGACGCCGACTGATCGCTCAGCGAACTTCGCCCCGCCGCGCTCTCCAACGCCGGCCGATTGGATAATCCGCTGGCGATATAACTCGACCAGCGATATTTCCCGCTCGCCAAATCCAGGCAGATGACGTAGCAGTCGTCATATCCGCCCCGGCGCGAGCCGCACGCGACGACGTACACATTGTTCTCCGCGACCAGCGGCGCTCCGCCCAGAGTCAACGTCTTCAAAATGTCCTGGGGGAAATCCGTCGGCACGGCCGCCCACAATTCCGCCCCCGCGCCGCGATCCAGACAAACCACCCTGCCACCACTGCGGGCACCCGGCGCGCCCAGAAGATCAGGCATTTCCATCACGCCCAGAACCACATTGTCCGTCAGCGTCAGGCAATACTGATGACCCGGCAGCATGGCCAGGCCGCCCGGCGACGTATATCTCCCGTCCGTCGCACGGTAAGTCGCCAGCCACCCTGCCAGCGGCTGACCGCTCTCCAGATTCAAAGCGAAGACATGCGCATTGTCCTGAAAAAAGAGTTCGCCCCGATCCGTCACCGGCATGACGCCAACCGAAATTCCCGGCTGGTCATGGTTCCACGCCGCATACTGCTGCGACAAGTCCGGTCGGTCGCTCTTGACGGTGCTCCAATCCACCTGCCCCAGCGGAATCGAATAAACCCGCGCCCCCGCGCGAGCGCTCGACGAATAAACTCTGCCCCGGCTCACATCGCCGCCCAGTGTCGGCCAGGAATCTTCCGCGGACGCGCCGGTGGGTTCTTCCCCAACCGGCGCCGGCTTGCCTAAAGCAGCGCGCAACTCCCCGGTTAGATTTACGTCGCGCCCCCGAATAGTGCCAATAGCACCTGCGAACGTGTCGGTCAGCTCCTTTAGCGCCACCTGCGCTGCCGGATCGTCGCCGCTCAAATGCGCCGCCAAGCCAAGTTTGAAGAGCAGCATCGGCCGCTGGCCCGCCAAGTCGGGATGCACCAGCAGTTCTCGCCCAATCCAGATCGCCGCCGCGTAATCCCCCATTTCAAAATACGCGTCTATCAGCTTCAGCCCGGCTTCCCTCGCGCTATCCGTCGGAAAATACCGGTTAAACGCCTCGTGCAGCGGCGCCAGATCATTTCGATGCGCCGACAAAACCAATTGCCGCGCCGCCGGCTCATAGCGCGCCCGATACGCCGCCAGACCCGCCTCCGGCCACTGCCGCAGATGCTGGTTGACCAGCGTCAGGACGGACGTGTATTGCGCGGTAAGATTTGGATCGTCCGTCCGCACGGGAACAACGCGGTCGGGAAACTGGTCAATAATCCCCTGATACACTTCGGCTGACTTGGTCCATTCTTTCTGGCTTTCCAGCCGGCGAGCCAGGGCGATTTGATCGAGGGCAATCGTCGAATCTGAAACAAATACGCCGCTGGAAAGGGAAAGGTCCCGAGCCTGGGGATCGATTGCCTGGCCTGCCGCTCCCACCCACAAAATCGAACTAATCAATAAAGCCAGCAACAAGCTGCCGGCCTTGGACAACCCAAGGCCGCTACGGCAAAAATTGGTGCCGGACCACCAGAACATGATTGCTCCCTGGGGCGTGAACTCAACCCAGGGATTCTACCCCAAAGTGCGTCCACGTGCGGCGAATGCCTTGGGGAAAACAGCCTATAATCCCAGCACATCCGCAATTCCATACCGCCCCGGACCACGCCCATTCAGCCACTTGGCCGCCTTAAGAGCCCCATGGACAAACGTATCGCGGTTGGTGGCAACATGCCCGATCTCCAGCCTCTCGCCAAGCGTGGAGAAGTAAACCGTATGCTTCCCGATTTCATCGCCCAGGCGGAGGCTGTGCATGCCGATCTGCCCCGGCGCGCGCGGCCCGGCGTTTTCATCCCGGCCAAACACCAGCCGATCCCGCGATTTCCCCGTCGCTTTCAGAATCGCATCGGCAAGCAAAAGCGCCGTTCCGCTGGGGGCGTCCTTCTTAAACCGATGGTGGCTCTCGACAATTTCAATGTCGTAATCATCCCCCAGCTTTTTCGCCGCGTCGGCCACAATATTCGCCAGCAGATTAACTCCCAGGCTGGTGTTGGACGCCTGCACAATCGCCATATGCTGGGATGCCACATCAATGGCCGCGTGATCTTTTTCGGTCAGCCCGGTGGTCCCGATGAGCATAGCAATCCCGCGATCATGGCAGGTCTTCAGCCAATGGCGCGTCGATGGCGGCGTGGTGAAGTCGATCAGCACGTCCGGCGTGGAGGACAAATCGGGCATCACCTGGAGCCCAATCGGCCCGATGCCGACGCACTCGCCCGCATCGCGCGAAAGCCACGCGTGTTCGGGCCGCTCCAAAGCGGCGACGATTTCAAATCCGCCGTCAGCTTTCGCAAGCGCGAGCAAGCGCTGCCCCATTCGCCCGGCGACGCCTGTGATGGCTATTTTCATCATGGACCCCATCATTCCTCCCTCTATTGGCCCATGGCGCGGAGGATCGCGCCCAGATCATCTTCCACCTGCACAGGCCGGTTGGAAAGCCGCCCCTTGGGACCGTCGCCAATATGATATTGCACCGTGGCGTTGGGGTCTTTGAGCTCGTGACCGGTGAGAATGCAGACCACCGTTTCATCCGGCGAAATCACCTTCTCATCCAGAAGCTGATGCAGCCCGGCCACGCTCGCCGCGCTGGCAGGCTCACATCCAAATCCCCACCGCGCGACCATGGCCCGATGCTCCAGAATCTCTTCATCGCTCGCCTGCCGCACAACGCCATTCATGAAATCCAGGGCACGCAACGCCTTGGGCAGATTGACCGGCCGGCTGATTTCAATGGCGCTGGCAACGGTGTGCGCATGATAATTCGCCTCATCCATCGCGGCATACTGGCGTTGCACCAGATTCGCGTCAAACCGCCCGCCATTCCACTTCAGACCCTTCTGGTTAACCAGGTCATAAAGCGTATTCGCCCCCGCCGCATTGACGATTGCCAGCCGGGGAACCTTGCGGATCAGCCCCAACTCCTTCAACTCCATGAACGCTTTGCCGAACGCCGAGCAATTCCCTAAATTTCCCCCCGGCACGATCACCCAGTCCGGGCTTTGCCAGTCGCGCGCCTCCAGGATGCGGTACATGATGCTCTTCTGCCCCTCCCGGCGGAAGGGATTCACGCTGTTCATCAGGTAGATGCCATTCTTGGGATCCAGCGCCACTTCGCGGATGCGCCGCAGGCAATCGTCAAAATCACCCTGGATTTGCAGGGTCAGCGCCCCGTAATCCAACGCCTGAGAGAGCTTGCCAAATGAAATCTTGCCGGTACCGATGAAGACGATCCCACGAAGCTCGGCCAGCGCCGCGAACATGGCCAGCGAGGCGCTGGTGTTGCCCGTGGAGGCGCACGCGACTTTGTGCGCATTGACCATCCGCGCATGCGTGAAGGCGGCGGTCATGCCGTTGTCCTTGAAACTGCCGCTGGGGTTAAGCCCTTCGTATTGCAGCAGCAGCTTGCCCGGCCTCATGTTCAACTGCCGGGCGAGAAGGTCCGCTTGTTGCAGAACTGTGCGTCCCTCGCCGATAGTGACGATATCCGCCTCATCGCGATAAAAGGGCAGCAGCTCGCGAAACCG